>JBCDFA010000027.1:0-38080 GCA_039178835.1 Chloroflexota bacterium | reverse complement strand
GCCACACCTTCTGCTTAACACGTACATTGCCAAATGCTGTGGAAACAATCACCTCTGTACGTTCACACACAGCGCGTTCGATGATACGACGTCGAACTCCCAGAGTGGTCGTCTCGCGCATGAGAAACGTTGTGGTCATCTCTTCGAGTGCTTCTGATACAAGCACCGATAGCACTACCCCAGCCCGGTTCTTTTTCATATAGATTGGTGTTTGCCACACATCCAATGCACCTGTAGCCAAGAGTTGCTCAACCACAAAAGCAAGTTGCTCGGCAGACTGATCATCAATGTTGGTTTCCAAAAGTACAACCGGATGAGCATCTGTATTATCTGTTGATAGAGTGTTGGGTTCTTCACGCATACGTGGTGGTTTCTCATCGGTAGTGCCAAGCCATACCCGTAGTGCATTGGGGCGTTCCAACTCACGCTTGCCAAGACCATAGCCCACGTTTGTGACACGTAGAGGTGGGCGGTGAAAGGTTGCCAGACCAGCCAGAATCGCCGCCCCCGTGGGGGTAACCAATTCAGCCGCTGTCTCATCAGCGATGGTGGGGGCTGCGACTGCTGCCAGCAGATTCATTACTGCAGGAGCAGGTACGGGCAATTGCCCATGAGCCGCCCGTACCCAGCCACTTCCCAATGGGAGGGGTGACGCATAGACTTGCTCAACACTCAGCAGGTGTAAGCCGATCACAACGCCAACAATATCGACAATGGCATCGAGCGCACCAACTTCGTGGAAATGCACTTCGTTGATATCAACACCATGCACTCTGGCCTCAGCCTGGGCCAAGAGCGTAAAAATATGCAGACTCTGTGTTTTGATCGCTGCGGCCAACGAACTGCTTTCAATAATGGCAGACACATCAGCAAGATGACGATGGACAGGTTGTTCTGGTGCATGCACCAGTGCACGAGTACCCGCCAGGTAACCACGCATACCTTGCTCCGCATGAAGCTCCCATCCTGCTACAGGGAGTTTGCTCAATTCACGGCGTAGATTTTCCAGTGAAAGGCCTGCGTCCAGAAGTGCTCCAAGCGCCATATCACCGCTAATACCAGAGAAACAGTCGAAATAGATGACAGTCGGCATAGTACCCCATGTTCTACAAACACACTCGAAGTGGTATCGACTCAATGATGCTATTTTTGATACATTCCAAATCGTGCGAGCAAGTATACCATGCTGCGTATGGGAAAATTGAGGAGATCATCAGGTGATTTTGAGGTGTTACTATGGGTCTGAGAAGATAACATGTGGTATGATCTAGCATATTCATCAAATAATGAACCTAAAATAAATATGCAATGTAGCCTACAATGATTTTCTAGATAGGTAACGTTTGTGAAATATAAGATTGTTCGCTGAATTGAAGTGCTGGAAAGTCTGGTGCACGTTGGGTCAAGTATAGTAACCGCTCTTTCTTCATTAATTTACTATGCTTTGTAGGATGTGGTTAACGGTTTTGATTATCCTGATGCAAACGAATACAAGGATGACTATGAGCTATCATACCTATCAGCGACGTTCGATTCATACTTTTACACGGGTGATCCTTATCGGTACGGTTTTGGCTTCATTGTACGTGTCTCTTCCAAAAACTGCTTCCGCAGCCAACCAGACATTTTATATCGATTGTGATGGCCGCGACTCAGCGAGTGGGACTTCCCCTGAGCAAGCTTGGCGCTCTCTATCTAAAGCCAACGCAGCACCACTGCAACCTGGCGATACATTATCATTTAAACGTGGATGTACATGGGAAGGTGAGCTTGATGCGACATGGGAGGGAACTGCGCAACAGCCGGTTACCATTAATGCATATGGTTCAGGTGACAAACCCAAATTTATTGGTAAAGGGACAACCGTTTCAATCACCGGGCGTTATCAGATTCTTGAGTATCTCGAGGTAACAGGGACAAAACCCGGACCATATCGTAACGCACAAAAATGCAAAAGCCAGCCAACCGGATGGCGTGGTGGTTTTGAATTTAATGGTGATGCTCAATACAACACGGTACGTCATAGTAAAGCCAGTGGACTGACCGTCGGGATTCGCTTTGGTGGTGGCTCTAACAATCGTGCACTGTACAATGAGTTGGTCAATAACGACATCATGTCGAACAACACCCCTCCATCTGAACGCTACGATGATGACTCGGGCGCCTGGGGTGTGCTGCTGAACGCCGATAACAATGAAGTAGCATACAACTATTTCTCTGGCAATGTTGCCTGCTCAGAAGACTACGGAGTGGAGGGTGCATCGATTGAGGTATATCAGGCAAGCAATAACTATATTCATCACAATACCTCTATCAACGACACCACTTTTACCGAATTAGGTGGCACCAAGAATAATCAGTCAGAGAACAACGTGTACGCATACAACCTGTATGCGCCAATTGATGCAGAAACAGGCCACTTTCTCACAGTACGTGGAACCAAGAGTAAATGGGGAGGTAATCCAGGTACCGAGTTTTACAATAACACTGGTTATTGGGTAGATTTAGGTATCTCGTGTAGTGCCGGTTGTGATGAAACGATTCTCTCAGCTCATAACAATATTATCTGGTCGCGTGATGATGCACCATGGTCAGCCTTCTATGCGAGTGCGCCGATTAACGAGAGCAATAACATCTTCTGGCGTGCTGATGGTGATCCAGGGTTTAACATCCGCAAAGACGGCAAGATGGATGAGACCTCCAAGATCGTTAACCCGCAATTTGTGAATATCGAAGAAAAAGACTTTCGTCTTCGGGCAAACAGCCCGGCAATTGATGCTGGTACAGAAGAACCTCACAATCTACTGAATATTACTGGAGATGTTGACGGTAATAGGGTACCTACCGGACGCTGCCCGGATATTGGCGCGTTTGAGTATATACCAGGGCAAGTCGCATCGCAAGCCATCGATCCACCAATATTCCAGTTCCATGCCGACCGTATCATCTTCTTACCACTTATTATGTCGTCACAACCTTGTACCTAATTCAATGAACGGCTCTTTATCTTTAGAAGCTGAGAAACGAAAGGACGCGATAGCCAGTCGCGTCCTCTTTGTTCTTGTCATCTTACAATAATGCAATCTTGTCAAACGCTGAGTCTATCAGCCAGCCGTACTGGAGGGACGCCCTTTGCTATAGTCCACATACAAGTTGCTGTGTCTACAGATGGATCGCCTGAAGATGCCGCATACGCTCATGAATGCGACTGGTCTTCCATACGAAAGGAGTATGGTTCTTTTCTCTAGCATAAAGCGTGTATGTTATAATAGTTAGGGTATAACCCCAAGATTATTCGCAAAGTATATACACATATCTATGGAAGATATAGTTGGTTATGGTGGTTGAACCATGGTAGATATCAACACGATCTACACACAATTTGAGCAGCACTATGGTTATGTGCCAGACATCATTGTGCGTGCACCGGGGAGGGTTAACCTCATTGGTGACCATACGGATTATAATGATGGTTTTGTGCTCCCTGTCGCGATTGACCGTGCAACATATGTGGCTGCTCGAAAACGTGAGGATCAACACATACATGTTTTTGCAGCGGACTTAGCAGAGCAAGATACCTTTCCACTTGATACTATCACCTACAGCACAACACAACCCTGGAGTAATTATGTGCGGGGTGTCGTCAAAGAAATCCTGTCAGAACAACAGGACATCGGAGGTGCAGACCTCTTTATCACCAGCAATGTGCCCTATAGTGCTGGTCTATCGTCTTCGGCGGCACTAGAAGTAGCCGTTGGGTATACCTTTATTCAACTCTACGATTTAGCAATTGAGCGCACATCACTCGCATTGTTGGCACAACGCGTTGAAAACACCTTTGTTGGGGTGCAATCTGGTGTGATGGATCAACTTATCTCGGTATTAGGTCAGGATGGACACGCTGTCAGAATCGATTGCCGAGATCTATCGATTCGCACGATACCACTGTATCAAAATACCAGTATTGTGGTCTGTAATAGTAATGTGGAACGTACCCTGGCCGCATCAGCGTATAATCAACGACGGCAGGAGTGTGATGAGGCTGTACACCTCTTCAAAACATGGTATCCTGACATTGTAGCGTTGCGTGATATAACCCCAGCTATGTTTGAACAACATGCTGAGGCACTGCCCGAAACAATACGCGCACGTGCACGTCATGTCGTAAGTGAGAATGCCCGCGTGCTTCGTAGTACAACCGCATTAGAGCAGCACGACGTGCAGACTTTTGGCACACTCATGAACGAGTCACATCAGAGTTTACGTGATGACTACGAGGTAAGTATTCCAGAGTTAGATGTGCTTGTTACAAGTGCCCAACACGTATCTGGTTGCTATGGTGCACGTCTAACAGGCGCAGGATTTGGTGGATGTATCGTAAGTATAGTCGATACCCGTGCAGTAGACACATTCCAGCAAACTGTTGCCAGTGCCTATTATCAAGCAACCGGACGAGACACCACAATCTATGTTTGTCGTGCAACTGATGGAGTTAATCAAGTAAAGGGCTAATATACTGTATGCTCAAAACAGAAACAGTTACACCAGCAACACGTGCTGGACAACAACCAACTCTGACATCAACAATTCTGCTTGTTGAAGATGATCCTACACTTTCTGAGATGCTTCGTTATAACCTGGAACGTGAGGGGTATCGAGTCATTGTGGCTGAAGATGGCGTTATCGGTCTTGAACAGGCCCGTCGTGAACAACCAGATCTGATTGTCCTTGATATCATGTTGCCTCGCTTGGATGGTTTCTCGGTCTGTCGTATTTTACGTCAAGAGAGTGATATTCCTATTCTGATGCTCACCGCACGTCAGGATGAAGTTGACCGCATAGCCGGTTTGGAATTAGGGGCCGATGATTATGTCTCCAAACCATTTAGTTTAGGCGAATTGTTGGCACGTGTGCGCGCTATTCTCCGTCGATCTGAGCGGCAACCGACCAGCAACCGTGAGGTGTTAGAAGCCGGTGCGGTGCGTATTGATACAGGCTCACGTCGCGCGTGGCGTAGTGCAGATGAGCTTAATCTTTCACAAAAAGAATTTGATCTATTGACCTGCCTTGTGCGCAATCGTGGGATGGCACTGTCACGTGATGTGTTGCTTGAACGTGTTTGGGGATACGATTTCCTGGGAGATAGCCGCACAGTTGATGTGCATGTGCGCTGGCTGCGTGAAAAGGTCGAACCAGATCCTGGACGTCCTGTTTACATTCAGACGGTGCGTGGGGTGGGCTACCGTTTCGAGGTACCCTCTCTTGAGCGGGAATATGCTGTGTAGAAACTGTGTTGTCCATGGTAGGTACAGTAAACCAACATACGTAGTTGCGCCTACTACATGACTCTAACTATTACTATTTTAACCATTGCGCTTATAGCAGTAACCTCTCTCTCGTTATGGTTGTGGCGTCGTTTAGATTATGAACGGCGCTTACTTCATAACTCTACCAATAACTTTCCTCCACTATTTGACGAGGTTATTTCCACTATCGACGCTGGCCTCGTAGTCATCGACAAAGAACGGCAAGTGCTCTACCTTAACCCCCAAGCAGAGTATCTGCTCGGAGTCGAACAGGCTGTGGCCATTAACAAAGGCATCATTTCACTTATCCGCGACTATCAGGTCGATGATCTGGTCGGAGATGTACTGCTTGATGGTGAAGCACGTGAAATGATCCTCAAGCCATTGGTAGCTGGTCGCACAATGCGCCTACGTGCAACACCACTTCTGGCCAGCACCACCCCTCGAGTTGTGTTACTCATACGTGATGTCACACAGCTTAGTATGTTAGAACGAGCACGTCGCGACATGGTAGCAAATGTATCACACGAACTACGGACACCGTTGGCTTCGATCAAGCTTATTGTTGAAACATTGCAGTCAGATCCACCCCAAAACGTTGCTCAGCGCATGTTGATCCGTATGGCCCAAGAAGTTGATGCGGTTACACAACTGGTGGAGGAATTGCATGAATTGTCCCAGATCGAGTCAGGGCGTGTCGCACTGCAAATGACACCCGCACCATTAGCCCCTGTGACAGAGCGGGCCATCGAGCGGATTCGCCCGCAGACAGAGCGCAAGTCACTAGATATTCATGCCGATGTGCCGCATCAGTTGCCGTCGGTGATGATCGACCAAGACCGGATTGGGCAGGTATTTCTGAACTTGCTCCACAACGCAGTGAAATTCACCCCTGAACATGGCTCGATTACGGTGCAAGCCTGTGTTATTAGTGTCGCTCAAGAAATGAACGACAAAGCATTTGTCGAGCGACGCATTCAAACAGCGCTCTCTGACAACATACAACCTGAGCGCCGCCAGACCACCTTACCACTACCTCAGCAGGGAAGGCCAACCGTCGATATTCCTGATGATCTTCAACCAGGTACCTGGATGTTGGTATCGATCACCGATACCGGGATCGGGATTCCTGTACGCGATCTTCCTCGTATCTTCGAGCGTTTCTACAAAGTAGATCGTGCCCGCACACGCAATGCTGGCGGCACCGGGCTTGGGTTAGCCATTGCAAAACATCTTATTGAAGGGCATGGAGGATATGTGTGGGCAAAGAGTCAGGAGGGGTCTGGCTCAACCTTCTACTTTGTACTTCCGATTGCATAAGACCAAAGCACCCAGTTACTACCTGTACTGTCTTATTAGGTTAGCGCACCTATCGCCGCATCCGGCACCACAGGATGTTCCACGTGGCGGCAATATCCAGGGCACACCATGGGAGATGGACGAGTCGCTGGTGTGTACGTAGGAGGGCTTCCCCATGCCCGAGGCGGATGACTTCAAGGTCACCATCTTCCCCACATCGGAGGAGGGGGAAGTGCCGATATTGATGACAATGCTAGGAAAAACAAAAATTGGCTATTCTGATCCCGATGAACGTGTCTCCCGACAAGGTCGAGCAGTAGGAGCGAGAGCCATTCTTGTTGATCATATGCCAACTGGGGCCAAGGCCCAAAAGATTAAATACGACACTTTTAGGTTTAACGGATATATACATGACCGAGCCTGTATGAGCCCCAGAGAGTTTGGTGATTCAGGAGCCCTTAAAAATCTCGTCCCAGTCTAGAGACATATCAACCAACATGGGGACAATTATGGTCTCTTGAACAAAGAGTAGAGACTACAGTGGAAAGTGGTGATGTTGTCACATATGAGGTAACAACGATTTATTATGCAGATAACCGAACACAGTTTTCTGATGCTATCAGAGTACAGGCAGATGGTAGAACCATTACTATTGATGAGACTATTCTTAATCAACCGTAATGGCAGCATGAGTCTGGCTTTCTATTTGGCGTTTAGGTGGCGATACACTATGATCTGTACACTCGTTTTATGATATGAGGTTTATGCGTGTTTGATACGATCTATTTGGTATCTCCAAAGCTAATCACTGGTACCTCACAAGACATTATCCAACTGGAAGATGTTATGGGGTTCGAGTTACCGGATAGTTATCATATCTACAGTACAACCTTGGGACGTGGATGGCTGTGTGACACAATTTGGATGTTCGAACCAGCATTTATTCAATCTGAATATCAAACTATACGTAATCGTTGGGCGGCTCTCACACAGTTGCCCACCAATATTACCCAAGAACAATTACAGATGAGTATTCCGATTGCAAAAACTGATGAAGGCGACCAATTTATCTATAATCCGCTATCTCCTGAGCGAATTTTCATCTTACCAGGACATAATAATATTGTGTATTGGACTTCCTCAACATTTCAATCCTTATTACAATGGGAGAGTGCTCAGGGAGTGGTGCAAAAAACACCGACTTTTCTCTATTTTGAACCAGATCGCGAAGATCGATGGCAAAAATTGGGTACGCTTGAGTCTATGCACATATTTATGGAAGAGCTAATTCATCTCATCCAGAAACGATTAGCTCTACCTATCGCCCATAGATTAGATGAGCAAACTGACGTAAGTCAAACAACTATTTTGTTTTATCCCTCTATTGGTGGTCGTCTTGAACTTACACACGATTATTCAGATGAAGACACAGTCTATATTATGATTAACTATGACTCAGAGTATGAAAAGATTATTCAGTCGTTGGTTGCGATTCTTCAGGAGTATGGATTTGATGAGTAAGGGTATGCTTTAAGGAGCAGCTATCTCATTAGATCAACAGCTACTGTGTCGTAGATTCTATCCTAAGGAGATTGATTATCAATCGTGTTCATAACATAGGATATGGTAATATCAGCTATATACAAGATCTTGCAGTTTCTCTCAATAACAGCTTGCAAGATGGACTTAGTATGGATGGTGCTCGATTGTGTGGGATGGTTCAGTCTATCACCTGATGAGCATTTATAGTCCCATCGTTCGCCACTGTCTTTCTCATATCTACTACATCTTTTGTAGGTCTCTATGCAACTACTCGTACACGGCACTATAAGGGTTGGTGTCGGTGCCCACACCCCGCCGTCTTCGACATGCTGAGTCGACGAAGGCACGCCCCTGTGCACCCCGCCGAGGCTGAGCTTGTCGAAGGTGGCAGCGTGGCGCCCGACCACCCGCACGGGATTCCCGTCGTTCAAGCAGGTGCTGAGCAGCCCTAGATTACCATTTGAGGTGTATTAGTCTATTCACAGGATTAGACCCCCACTCCAATAGATTGCCTTGAGGCATGCGCTGACTTATGTGCGTCATTACCCACATCTCCTTGCGGGTGCCCAGGGCGCAAAGCCTGGGTTGGGGGGCGCGAGGGTGGCGGCCCACCCTCGCAGACAATCATATGACAGACTTCCACTGAAAGGGTAGACTGTATCTGTGACACCACTCTGACTTGCCTTTCAGAAAGGATTTCATTAATGGAAGAACCTATTCAATTGGCAACATGTACGATTGATTTGTCTAAGGTTTCAGAGATTATTGAGTATGATGAGTATGTGTGGTTAGTATTTAGTCCTGTTGACAATCTCCCAGAGTTAAAACTCTTTGGCGAAGATGCAGTGGCCATGAGTACTTGGCTTGACAAAGAGTGGGAAGGTACACAAGAATACGAATATCTTCTCCGTAAGGGAGATGGGACAAAACCACAAAGGCCACGGCGTCGAACCGACATCAAAACAGTAGAGTCTGAGGAAGATTTGCCGTTTTAAGCTAGCAATCTTGTTAGGACATGCGAAAATAACACAAAGCTAGATGTTTTACATAATTGATTGATGCGGTCGGAAGGTTCAGTTCATCATTCATAGCCTTGTCAATTGATCGTGGCTGCACATGCACCGTTCCCCCGCGAGGCATGCACCCCGATCATGGTACCAACTCCCCACATTTCCTTGCGGGGTGCAGGGGTGCAACGCCCTGACCGGGGTGTCGGGGTAGCGGGCCACCCTGACAACGCACTATTCACGAGGTCTTGCTCCTCTAGTTTGAATGCAGAGACGTAGAGGAACAGAGTGGTAGAGCGGAGAACTGAGAATAGGTACACATACGCAGCAACCGAACGTGGTAGCCTAGAGACATACATCTCTAATAGTTCGTATGCATACCGCTTTTTCATGGGTACGCATGGCACTGTGACTGGGCCGTGGGACTAGGGATCGACCGAGCGATGGAGCGATTGGGTAGCCTTGTGACTGGTTCGGGTCCTGCTGCTTTCTGCACATCTGCACCATGTGGTGGTACCAATGGGCTGTATGTGTGGGCGCAGCACTGCCAGACCACCTGCAAGTGATGCCCGTCGCGCAACAACGCATTGAGCATCGACACGTTTATAGTGACTGACTATCTGACATTGCGTGCGCCGCGAGACATACCTCCGATCATAGTCGCAACGCTCAACATTCCTTATGCGAGTGGTCAGGACACCGCGCAAGGGCTGTGGGACTAGGGATCGACCAAACGATAGAGCGATTGGGTAGCCTTGTGACTGGTTCGGGTCCTGCTGCTTTCTGCACACCTGCACCACGTGATGGCCCCAATGGGCTGCGTTTGTGGGTGTTGTGCCCCACACCCCGCCCCTTTGAACCCCGCTGGCAGCGTTGCACCTGCCAGACCACCTGCACAACATGCTCGTCGCATAATCTCGCATGGAGCGTTGGCACACGCGTTCTGCCTAAAAACGCCAATATGGGCCTACCCATTAATCAAGGTGACCAGCAGTGTATGACCCTCCATAGCTACCTACCTGCCCCCGCTGCTGCGAGGCATCCACCTCACCACAGTGTAACGAACATCTAGCCAACTTGCAGGTACCCAGGGTGCAACGCCTGGGCCGGGGAGCGTGAGGGTGGCGGCCCGCCCTCGCAAGAAACTACACAATGTAAGGAAACAGCCCTACTCACTAATCGCACTCCATGCAGCAATAAGTTCATAACAGCGTCCGTGAACGGTCGGGTGACGTATAGCTAACTCACTCAATACCTGCTCCATCTCTGCTTTGTTCCGAAACGGAAAACTATCCATATGTAGCGCAATCATAATGCGGCGAAGATCTGTACCATTCCTCAACCATTCATCAGTCAACTGTGTAAGCGCATGACCATTGTCACTAGTGCTCCACAGCAAAATGTTAAACAGATCAACCACTATTTCCCAGCTCACCGCCTCAGAAATATCAACATAAAGACGATTAGCCAGATCGTTTTCGCCGTATGTGGCCAGCAATTGATCAACCAGCTCAAAACTATCGGCGAAATAGGGCCGCTCGGTATCGATAATTGCCAGGGTATGTTGGAGTAGTTCAGTCATCGCACCTCGATAGAGAAAAGACAATTCTGAGCAAACGTTTCTGCACTAGAGGCATACCTATGTGTAGCTTATGGTTGATATGATACTTCACAACGCTCTGTATCCAATAATGGCACGATGATACCACAGATACACACCACAGGAGCCATGGTATACTCGTGCGTGTTCGCTCACACCAAAGGAGTATAACAAACCATGGAGCAACGTGTAGCCTACAAGGTCTACTATGAGGATACAGATAGTCTCGGAGTTGTCTACTACGCCAATTATCTCAAATACCTGGAGCGTGGACGCACCGAGTTTGTCAATAGTTTGGGGCGCGACATTCGCGACTGGAACAAGGACGGGTATAATTTTGTCGTATATGCTATGACGATCCGCTTTCGCAAACCTGCCGAATTAGGCGATACCGTTGATGTGGTCTCAACCTTTGAACTACCATCGGCCTATCGGGGGTTATTTCGGCAACGCATCGAGCGCATGGCAGACCTCATCGTCGAAGCGGATGTCGAAATCGTCTGTCTGGATGGGAACCGCAATCTGCGGGAGTTCCCACCACCATTTCACAACATACAATAACGATAGCAGGACGCACAACATGCAGGTACAGCACTACAACGGTGATTATCGTCGAATTGCCGACATCTTTTACGATGCCATTCACACCGTTGCACTTCAGCACTACACCTCTGAACAGGTGTACGCATGGGCTCCCTACCCCATCGACTACGAAAAATGGTACTATCGTTGTGAGCTAAAGCGGCCCTTTATTGTCTGCAATACCGATACTGCCGTCGGCTTTATCGAACTCGATCCGGATGGCCATATCGATTGTCACTATGTGCATTCCACCTGGAATCGACGAGGCGTTGGTGGGCTGTTGCTCGATCATGTCGAGCAGGTTTGCCGCGCACTGGGCAAGCCCCGTCTGTATGTCGAGGCCAGCCTCATCGCAGTGGGACTGTACGAAAAGTGTGGATTTCACCGAATCAGGGAGCAGTCCATTACCGTCCGTGGTCAGGTGTTGCAGAATGTCCTCATGGAAAAGGTGCTAGCAGAGTAAACTGCTGCTATCCACGCTCATACGTCGCAAGGATTGTTGTGTGAGCCACTGATGGCTCAAAATATCTTTGCCTGATCGTGAGATACTCCTCGTTTGCAAAGAATGCCTCCATCGCCTCTTTGTCGGCGAAATAGATCGTGAAAACGCGATTGATGGGATCGGGTGTGCTTGATATCAGCACCTCAGCAACCTTGAAGTCGTGGCAAAATCCACCACCATACTGCTGCAAAAGCGGTGTCATTGCTTCTCGATAGGCCTGATATGCTGTATCATCAACGACCTGTAAGCCAACGAGCATTTCTAGCGCCATGTGGTTGTTCCTTTGCTGTAGTGACATTTCTTCGTCATCAATATATGGATAACAAGATGAGCTTACATTATACCTGGGTGATTTAGAGTGGAGAAATAGATGGTTGTCTGGTACAACGAAAAATGCTAAACTACTGATATGAAAGGTACAAATTGGCAACGTGACGAATTAATACTTGCATTCAACTTGTATTGCAAAACCCCTTTTGGCCGCATTCACAATCGTAACCCCGATATCATCGCTCTTGCCAACATTATTGGACGGAGTCCTTCTGCGGTCTCATGGAAACTTGCCAATTTTGCACGACTTGATCCATCGTTAAAGCAACGAGGCATTGCTGGCGCAACACACGGCAGTAAAAGTGAAGTCGAGATTTGGCATGCATTCAACGATAGCTGGGAACAATTGGCCTTTGAAAGTGAATGTTTACTAGCACGAGCAAAAGGACAAAGTGTAGAACAGGCTGTTGATAATAAAGGAGAGGAACTACCAAAGGAAGGTCGAGAGCGTGAACGGTTCGTCCGTTTGCGTATCAATCAAAAATTCTTTCGCTCGACTGTACTTGCAACGTATGATAGCCGTTGTTGTGTTACAGGTCTCCCTGTTGTGGAATTACTTGTCGCTAGCCATATTGTTCCATGGTCTCACGACGCAAAAAATCGCCTCAACCCGAGAAATGGTCTATGCCTCAACGCTATTCATGACCGAGCTTTTGATCGCGGGCTACTTACTATTACACCAGAGTATCATGTGAAGCTATCATCATCACTACAGGGTTTTGTAGAAGATACTTCAGTAATAGACTTATTAGCCCAATATGATGGTCAGAAAATGAGGTTGCCACAACGATTTGTTCCTGATCAGGATTTTATTACGTATCATAATGATGTTATTTTTCAAAGTTAACGATAAGGTTCAATGAGGGGCTTCTATGAAAGAAAATATCGCATTTCATTATCTGTATCGAGATGGTGCCAATTACAAAACGTGGAATTATATAGTGTTCACTAATCCTAGTGAGATGGACATCAAAGCAGTTGAAGAACGGCTGAGAAATGCGTTTGAGAGTAAGGAGTTGTTTATTGCAGATCAAGTGCGCGTACCCGAAGTTTTTTCTTATTTGCAAAGTACAGTAACGCATGATGATCACTGCTATCACGAATTTGCATCGCTTGAAGTCATTGAAGAACCCAATAATGACCTATATAGTCGGCCTATTCTTGGATTTGTGGAAGAAGTAGAGCAACAATCTCGTAAAGGATGGCGGGCCTTTGATCCACAGGATAAAGTATGATAACCGCGTACCTCTGAAAGCTAAAATCCCCCCTTTCCACTGGACAAAGCCCAACGAACCATATATCATATACCACGTCACATGACCAGAATCACAAAGAGGTGTGCCATGATAAGCGCCGAACAGCAACGTTTGTACGACGAAACTGGGTATCTAATTGTCAAACAACTCTTTTCACCAGACGAGGTTGCTCGATACACCGATCACTTTATGCGTTTGCGGGCTGCGGGCAGCTACCCCGGTGATGATGCGGGTATCGACAGTACCGCCACCGATCCGCTCAAACGCTACCCACGCATGATCCATATGCACCGCTGGGACGAACTCAGTCTGCACTGGATGCTCGATCCACGCCTCAACGAAATACTCACCAGTCTGCTTGGCCGTGAGCCATATGCCGTGCAAACCATGCTCTATTTCAAGCCACCCGGCGCTCGTGGTCAGGCCCTCCACCAGGACAACTACTATCTGCGGGTACAACCGGGAACCTGTATGGCCGCATGGCTGGCGCTTGACTCCTGCGACGAAGCGAATGGGTGCATGCAGATTGTTCCGGGGAGCCACACCTGGCCCATTCTCTGCACGACCAAAGCCAATACTGCTGCGAGTTTTACCGATGTGACCGTGCCGCTTCCCGAGCAGATGAACTCCCGTCCTGTGGTGATGGAAGCGGGGGATGTGTTGTTTTTCAACGGTTCACTCGTCCATGGTAGTTACCCCAATACGACAGCAGAACGCTTTCGACGTGCACTCATCGGGCATTATATCGAAGGAGACGCCGAAAAAGTCGCGCATTGGTATCGCCCAGTGTTGCAGATGGACGGTACACCACTACTACTCGAGCAGAGTGCCGGGGGGGCACGTTGCGGGGTGTGGGTCGAGGAAGAAGGCAATCCGGTGATCGATGTGCAGGGGTATGAGGTGGTCGATCCTGCCGCACATGATTAAAGGGGTATATTCTCCAGCCATTTTGCAATCGCTTTCATTTATGGGCTATTAGAGATGTCTTTTTCGACTCAAATGCCATTTAACGGGGTATTAATGTTAAAAGTGTATTTTACGAAAGCATTTGTGTAGTACTTATGATTTTTAGTCATTTTTCTCCAGTAAGTGTAAAGGGAATCGAAAAAATGACTTGTACTAGACGTGAAAGAAAAAACGTAGATTTGATCTACGACATGTACTAAATCACAATTTATTCATTAATATATCACGTTACTTGACCGGTTTAGTCCACAGTGTTATACTTGATCGCAATCATAAAAGAAAGACCAGTTATATATACAAAGTCGTTTTAATACTGCCGCACCACTGGTAGCCTGCACGTCCAGACAACACTCGTATGTCCATGTACACGTTACCAGCTTGTGAATGGCCAGCACGCGAAGGAGCACATGATGATTGACCATCACCGCCATCGTTGGGTATCTGTGACAACTGTTCTCGCAGTTCTACTCTCGATGTTGGTCCTGCCAAATGTATCCGCTGTACAGGCCGAACTCCCCCCTGAACCCTCCCGATTTGCTGTTACAACGCAAAATCTCGCCGAAGATGAACAACTCGTCCGTGAGAGCTTACAACATCCGATCCAGGACGAGGTTTTTTACTTTGTACTACCTGACCGCTTTGAGAATGCCGACACCAGCAACGATTTCGGTGACGACGCAGGTGGTAGCACCGACGAAGATATTCTTCGCCATGGGTTCTTCCCTGAGAACAATGGCTACTACCATGGTGGCGATTTTGCCGGACTGCGCTCGCAACTGGATTATCTCGAAGACATGGGTGTCACGGCGATCTGGATGACACCGGTCTTCAAGAATCGTCCCGTGCAGGGCGATGGCACGATTGCCAATTCGTCTGCGGGATACCATGGCTACTGGATCACCGACTTCACCCAGGTCGATCCGCATCTGGGTACGAATGAGGAACTGGTTGCATTGATCGACGATGCCCAGAATCGTGATATGAAGGTCTTTTTTGATATCATCACCAACCACACTGCCGATGTGATTGGCTATGAAAGCGATGAATACACCTATCGCAACAAGACCGATTATCCATTCCGTGATGCCGATGGCAATGTTTTTGATGATCAAGATTTTGCCGGGACCGATACTTTCCCCGAACTCGATGCAGAAACCAGCTTTGCTCAAGTACCGGTCTTCCGCTCACCAGAAGACGCGACGGTGAAGCAGCCGGAGTGGCTCAACGATCCTATTTACTACCACAACCGTGGTGACTCAACCTTTGCCGGGGAGAGTTCACTCTATGGTGACTTCTTTGGCCTGGATGATTTGTTCACTGCTCATCCAGATGTCGTCGATGGAATGCTTGATATTTATAAGTATTGGATTAGTGAATTTGGCATCGATGGCTTCCGTATCGATACCGTCAAGCATGTCAATATTGAATTCTGGCAGCGTTTTGGTCCAGAGATTATGGCCCATGCCGAGTCTGAGGGTAAAGACGACTTCTTTATGTATGGCGAAGTCTTCAGTGGCGATGTCACCGAACTGAGCCAATTCTCGACTGAGGGCCAACTTCCGGCGGTGCTGGACTTTGCGTTCCAGGGCAACACGCGTGGCTTTGCCTCACAGAGTGTGCCGACCGATAACCTGCGTAATTTCTTCGAGGCCGATGACTATTACACCGACGCCGATAGCAACGCCTACAGTCTGCCGACCTTTATTGGTAACCACGACATGGGGCGCTTCGGGCTGTTCCTCAACCAGGACAACCCGGATGCCAGCGATGCCGAATTGCTGGCCCGCTCACAGTTGGCCCATGCGCTGATGTTCTTCGCCCGTGGTATGCCGGTGATTTACTATGGCGATGAGCAAGGCTTTACAGGCGATGGTGGCGACAAAGACGCCCGTGAGAACATGTTCCCGAGCGTTGTCGACACATACAACGATAACGACTTGATCGGCACCGACGCAACGACCGCCGAGGCCAACTTCGATGCGACACATCCGATCTATCAGCAGATTGGTGCACTCAGCGAGGTTTTTGGTGACCACACCGCCCTGCGCCGTGGTGCACAGATTCATCGCTACAGTACCGATCAGGCTGGTATTTATGCGTTCTCCCGCATCGACCGTGATGAAAAGGTCGAGTATGTGGTGGCGCTCAACAATGCCGAAACCGAGCAAACTGCTACATTTGCAACATATCTGCCCAATACCGACTTTACTGCCGTTTACCCAACCGATAACGCAACCCTTACTGCTGATGCCAATGCCGAAGTTACGGTGACGGTGCCTGCGTTGAGTGTGGCCGTGTACAAGGCCGATAGCGCCCTTCCTGCCAGTGATACTGCACCAGGCATTGCGATGCGTGCGCCACAGCAGGACGAAGAAGTTGTTGGCCGCTTCGAGGTTGGTGCCGACCTTGATGCCGATATCTTTGCCGAAGTCACCTTTGCGGTGCAAGTTGGCGATGAGGAAGAATATACCGTTGTTGGTACCGACAACAACGCCCCGTATCGTGTCTTTTACGATGCCAGCGACCTTGATGTCGGCACACCACTGACCTTCAAGGCTATTGTTAATGACCTTTCTGGCAACCTCAACTCAACGATGGTTGGTGCGGTAGTTGGCGAAGATGGTAATGGTGGTGGCGGGGTGTGTCCCGCAGTTGCCTATGCCGTTATTCACTACAACCGACCGGATGGTGACTACGAGGGTTGGGGGCTGCACCTCTGGGGCGATGCGATTGACCCATCAGAAGTGACTGAGTGGACTGAACCTAAGGCGTTCGAGGGCGAGGATGAATTTGGTGTCTTTGCCTTCATCAAGTTACAGGATGCGACACAGCCGGTCAACTTTATCATTCATAAGGGCGATGAGAAAGATACACCAGACGACCGCAGCTTTGTCCCGGTAGAAAGTCCAGAGGTCTGGGTGCAGTCCGGTGATGCGACCAACTACACCGCTGCTGCTGAAGCCCAGGGCTTTACCACTATCCGCTACAACCGACCGGATGGCAACTACGATGGGTGGGGCTTACACCTCTGGGGCGATGGCCTCGATCCGGCTGAGGTGACTGAGTGGGCCGATCCGAAGCTCCCGGATGGCTTTGACGACTACGGTGCCTATTTCAACATTCAACTCGAGGATGCGACACAGGAAGTCAACTTCATCATTCATAAGGGCGATGAAAAAGATACGCCGGATGACCGCATTTTTGTGCCGGCAGACAGCGCTACGCTCTGGATTCAGTCGGGTGATCCCACCAACTACACGTCGCAAGGGGCCGCCGAAAATTATGCTATTATTCACTATCACCGACCTGATGGAGATTATGGCGATTTTGAGAGCGACAACTTCGCAGACTATTGGGGCTTACACGTTTGGGCTGGTGCTGCCGAGCCAACGGAATGGAATACACCCATCAAGCCTACTGGCACCGACCGCTTTGGCGTGTATTACCAGGTTCCCCTTGCGGATGATGCTGCAACATTGAGCTACATCCTTCATCGCGGTGACGAGAAAGACTTACCGGATGATCAGGAGCTGACTATTACTACCTACGGAAATGAAGTCTGGGCCTTGCAAGGTATATCGGAGTATGTGCTACCGACTCTGAAGTGTGATGAGCCGCCTGTTTGCAAGGCCGATTACGAATACGCTATCATTCATTACAATCGACCGGATGGCGATTACGAGGGCTGGGGCGTGCACCTCTGGGGCGATGCGATTGATCCCTCCGAGGTGACTGAGTGGACTGAGCCCAAGCCGTTTGAGGGTCAAGATGAATTTGGTGTCTTTGCCTTTATCAAGCTACAGGATGCCACCCAGCCGATCAACTTCATCATCCATAAGGGCGACGAGAAAGACACACCGGATGATCGGAGCTTTGTGCCAGCAGACGGCCCACAGATCTGGGTTGCGTCAGGTGATGCGACCAACTACACCGCTGCTGCCGAAGCGCAGGGCTTTGTGACGGTTCGTTACAACCGACCAGAGGGCGACTACGGCTCAGTTGAGAATAACGACTATTGGGGGCTGCACCTCTGGGGCGATGCGCTTGATGATGGCGTTGCAACCGAGTGGAGCGAGCCACGTCAACCGGATGGATTCGATGAATATGGGGCGTATTTCAACGTACCGATAAAGGACGTAAGTCAACCTGTGAACTTCATTGTACATACACCAAGTGGCGATACGGTGCCAGACACCCGAGAGCCTGGTGGTGATCGTAGCCTTGTGCCCAACGACACCGCTGGTATCTGGCTCCAACAAGGTGATGAGGCAGTGTACACGACTCGTGGTGCGGCCGAAGGTCTGGCGATTATCCACTATCACCGACCAGAGGGCGACTATGGCAATTTCGAGAGTGACAACTTCGCCGATTTCTGGGGTTTGCATGTGTGGACTGGTGCTGCCGAGCCAACTGAGTGGAATCAACCACTCAAACCGGCAGGTACCGACCGCTTTGGGGTCTATTTCGAAGTGCCACTGGCTGACGAAGCTACTATGTTGAACTACATCCTCCATCGTGGCGATGAAAAGGACCTGCCAGAAGATCAGGAAATCAACCTCGAAACCTATGGCAACGAGATCTGGGTCATTCAGGCCGTCCCGACCTTCCTCCTGCCGATAGTGTCCGACTGTGGCGCAGGTGGTCAGGGCGATCTGTCCAAGCAACGTGCACACTGGGTCTCTGACGACACGATTGCCTGGCTCATTGAGGATGGCGCAGCCAACAGCTATGCCCTTCACTATGATGCCGATGGCGCGATGGCGATAGAGGATGGTGTGCTCACTGGTGGTGCATCGATTGAGCTTACCTACGATGCGGCTGGTCTGAGTGAGGAGTTGCGTGAGCAGTTCCCGCATCTGGCCGACTACACTGCATTGAAGCTTGATGTGGCTGATCTCGACAAAGTACCAGATATCTTGAAGGGGCAGATCGCCGTTTCGGCCACCAACAGCAGTGGCGTGATGGTCGATGCGACCAGTCTGCAAATCCCTGGTGTACTGGACACCCTCTACACCTACGATGGTGAGCTTGGTGTTATCTACGCTGGCGGTATCCCCACCCTCAAGGTCTGGGCCCCCACCGCACGTTCGGTCAAGCTCCATGTCTTTGATGACTCCAACCCGGATACGACTAGCACCATCTACGAGATGGACGGGGATGCAGAAAATGGGGTGTGGGGCATTACCGGTGATACTGACTGGGACGGGAAGTACTATCTGTACGAGGTCGAAGTCTATGTTCCATCGACTGGTCAGGTTGAACAAAACATGGTCACCGACCCCTATGCGATCAGCCTGTCGATGAACAGCCTCCGCAGTCAGATCGTTGATCTGAGTGATGCCAGCCTGAAGCCAAGTGGCTGGGATCGAGTTCGCAAACCGACACTCGAGGCACCGGAAGACATTGTGCTGTATGAATTGCATGTACGTGACTTCAGCATCAATGACGAGACGGTTCCAGCGGAATATCAAGGTACATACAAAGCCTTTACACAACGCAGCAATGGTATGCGCCATCTTCAGGCCCTCTCTCGCGCCGGACTGACGCATATTCACCTGCTGCCGACTTTTGATATTGCCACTATCGACGAAGACAAATCGACGTGGGAAACACCCGATTACGATCTTCTCGAAACATACCCACCGGACTCAGAAGAGCAACAGCGGGCAACCGAAGCAGTCCGCAATCAAGATGGCTTCAACTGGGGGTATGATCCATTCCACTACAACGTGCCAGAGGGTAGCTACTCGACGAATCCTGATGGTTCAACCCGTGTCGTGGAGTTCCGTGAGATGGTGAGTTCGCTCAACCGTACCGGGCTACGTGTAGTGCTGGACGTGGTATATAACCACACCAACGCCAGTGGTCAGGGCGAAAAGTCTGTGCTCGACAAGGTTGTGCCGGGTTATTACCACCGCCTCGATCAGGAGGGGAATGTCACCAAGAGCACTTGCTGCGAAAACACCGCTACCGAACATGCGATGATGGAAAAACTGATGATCGACTCGGTGGTTCTCTGGGCAACCGCCTACAAGGTTGACGGGTTCCGCTTCGATCTGATGGGCCATCACATGAAAGACGACATGATCAAGGTTCGTGAGGCACTTGATGCGCTGACCATCGAAGAGCATGGTGTCGACGGTAAGAGCGTTTACGTTTATGGTGAGGGATGGAACTTTGGTGAGGTCGAGAACAACCAGCGTGGTGTGAATGCGACACAGTTGAACATGGGCGGCACCGGTATTGGCGTCTTCAACGACCGTCTGCGTGATGCGGTACGTGGTGGTGGTCCCTTCAGTGGTTTGCAGGAACAGGGCTTTGCCACGGGCCTCTACTACGATCCCAATGACACCGATCAGGGCACTCCTGATGCACAGCGTGACCTGTTGCTCCAACACATGGATCGTATCAAGGTCGGATTGACTGGTAACCTGAGCATGTACGAACTGGTGGATCGCAACGGCAATCTGGTGACAGGCGCCGATATTGACTACAACGGCTCCCCCACCGGATATACCAGTGATCCGCAGGAGGACATTACCTACATCGCAGCACACGACAACGAGACTTTCTTCGATGCACTTCAACTCAAGGCACCGATGGATCTCTCGATGGAAGATCGGGTTAGAATGCAAAACCTGGGTATTAGCATTGTGATGCTGGGCCAGGGCGTGCCGTTCTTCCACGCTGGGCAGGACATGCTGCGCTCGAAGTCGCTCGACCGCAACAGCTACGACTCGGGCGATTGGTTCAACCGTATGGACTACACCTATGAGTCGAACAACTGGGGTGTTGGTTTGCCACCGGGTGAAAACGCGCCAAACTGGCCAGTGATGCAGCCTATTCTGGCCAACCCTGCGTTGCAACCAGACCGTACTGACATCCTGACGAATGCAACACACTTCCGTGAGATGTTGTTGCTTCGCAAGAGTTCCCCGCTTTTCCGGTTGCGTACAGCTGAGGATGTCCAACAGCGAGTCAGTTTCCTTGGTAATGGCCCTGATCAGACACCGGGCCTGATCGTGATGAGTCTCGACGACACGGTTGGCGACAATCTAGATCGCCAGTTCTCACGTATTATCGTTGTATTCAACGCCAGCAATACAGAACAGCAGTTCACCGACGAATCGTTGCAGAGTCAGGGATTTGCACTGCATCCATTACAACGTCGTTCTGCAGATGAAATGGTACGCACCGCAACATTTGATCGTACATCAGGAACTTTCACCGTTCCTGCACGAACCACTGCAGTTTTTGCTGCAAAATAAACTCGTAGTAACAGCTATGAGTCAACCGACACACATGTGGAGTAACACCTCTGCATGTGTGTCGCTCGTTTACATGCTTTTATTGAAATAAAGTTAATCCTTGATTGTAGTTCAGAGATTGCGCTACTATTCAGGGCATTTACCACGGAGTATTCGATGTGCAACTTTACTATCTCGTTTTGTTGTCAGGGATTGTCTATGCTCCAATCCTAAGATCGTCATCTGCATGGAGCGATCAGGACAGTGCGACTCGTCAGTAATTGTGGTGCTAATTGAAGGTCGGTTAATAGAAAGGTTGTGGCAAGATGTTTCAGTTAGCTAGACAGTGGCATATCCACAAAAACAACCATCCTCCTCATGTGTTGAAAAAATGATACCTGAAATCGACTGGTATCCATAGAGTGCATTCCTGTGCGTATACCAGCTTCTTTGTGTCTTGGGGTCTAGGAACATTATTACAGGGAAAGTGAGTGGCACAAAGCATGAACTCAACATTGCCTTCGTTTCGTTGTGTTATTTTTGGTTCTGGCACACTGCCAATACGTTGTGTACATATATTACTTCAGCATGGACACCAACCATATGCTATCGTCTCACATGACGATGCGCTACGTAGATGGGCCAAAGAACACAATATACCTGCTATTTCGCCAAATGATGATATCGTAGCATTCCTACAGCAACGGCCATTCGACTATCTCTTTAGTATTGCCTACCCGTTTATCGTACCCAGCCACATTCTGGCATTACCACTCAAGGGTGCGATCAACTACCACGATGCGTCGTTGCCGAGCTATGCAGGGAGCCATGCGACTTTCTGGGCCTTGTTCAATAGAGAAACACACCACGGTGTTACCTGGCATGAGATGGCAGAGAAGGTTGATGCAGGCAACATTCTGAAACAAACAACTATCCCGATTACTCCGACTGAAACATCACAAACGCTTAACATAAAATGCTACGATGCGGCTATTCAGTCATTTTCTACGCTCATTGGTGATCTGGCGACTGAGCAGATCAATCCCCTCGCACAAGATTTCACCAAACGATCTTTTTTTCGCAATGGACAACGGCCTCGTGCAATCTGTGCGTTACATTGGGATCGACCCACCAGCGACATTGCAGCGTTTGTACGCGCACTCGATTTTGGCGACATGCCCAATCTTATTGGTCTGCCAAAGCTGATGGTCGGTGATGAGGCGCTGATCGTGCGAGAGCTTTCGGTTCACGCTCATCATGTAGACGTACCGCCTGGCACAATTACACACCTTTCTACTGATGAGCTTGTGATTGCCGCGACCGATGGGCAGGTCTCCATACGTCAGTTGGCTACCATCGAAGGCCAGCCTTTGTCGCTGCACGATCTGGCTGGACGGTATGCCCTGCGCGAAGGTGATCGGCTCACGCAACCCGACCCAGCGATCATGGATCAGTTGACTGCAACCCACGAAGCCGTGTGTCGCTCAGAAGCACTCTGGGTGCAACGACTGTCGACGCTGGAGCCCATTACAGTGCCGTCCACCACGCATCGCCCAAGCAGCGGAATACCACAGTATCAACAGATGATCTATAACGAGGATATGACTCTAGCAGCTTTTCTCGCACAATATGAGCAGCCCGATTCACGTTTTGGGGCACTAACGGCAAGTTTTGCCGCCTTCCTCGCACGATTGAACGACACTTACACATTCGATCTTGGCTTCCACGGACCAGTGCAACAGTTTTCAGCAGCGCTCCCCACCAATGTTTTTACACCCGTAGTACCGTTGCATGTGCAGCTAGACCGTCGGCATACATGGACTGAGTCTCTTGAAGCGGTTGAGCAGGCGATCAACGATACAAATCGGCATCGAACGTTTCTGCGTGATATTGGTCTGCGCTACCCTGAACTCCGTAACGTATCGCCTGCTCTGCCTATACAGGTTGTCTGGAGTGACCGACCAGAACACCTTTCTGGTGATGCCGAACTCATGCTTGTTATTGACGAACAGGCCACACAGGTAGTTTGGCACTACAACACTACAAAACTGGACTCGGCCCTGATCGAGCAGTTACGCGATCACTATCTCGTTTTTCTGCGAAGTCTGATAGCCAACCCAGAGCGCCCTCTCGCACTGCAACCGATCCTCACCGAGGCAGAGCAACACCATCTGGTGCATGCCACGAATGATACCCAACGTGATTACCAGCCACAAACTCTTGCGACTCTGTTTGAAACACAGGCTGCACAGACACCGGATGCCATTGCGTTAGTCTTTGAGCATACAGCGTTATCCTATCAAGCGCTGAATACACAGGCGAATCAGTTGGCACACTATCTGAACAGACGAGGGGTAACACCCGAGACGGTGGTCGGTTTGTGTGTCGAGCGCTCACCAGCAATGATAGTGGGGATGCTGGCAATCGCCAAAGCTGGTGGTGCCTATCTTCCGCTTGACCCCGCGTATCCTCCTATCCGCATTGCGTATATGATCGACGATGCGCAAACGGCTATAATCGTGACTCAGTCACATCTGCGAGATCGCCTCCCTTCACATGCGATCAACCTCATCGCGCTTGATGAGCAACAAGAGTCGATTGCACAGGCAGCACGCTACAATCCCGTGGAACACTGCGCTGTCGACCATTTGGCGTATGTCATTTACACCTCGGGATCAACCGGAGAACCCAAAGGTGTTGCTGTTTCGCATCGGGGATTGGCCAACTTGATGCAAGCACAGATTGATGCTTTTCAACTCGGCCCTGACAGTCGCGTCTTACAGTTTGCGTCCTTTAGCTTTGATGCGACCGTCTCCGAAGTCTGTACAACCTTTGGGGTCGGGGCAACACTGGTTCTGGCCCAACCGACAGCGCTCATGCCGGGACCGGATCTGGCAAACCTGCTGCAGACATATGCCATTACCACAGTAACTCTGCCTCCATCTGTCCTGGCGATCCTCTCCAGTGAAGACTATGCAGCACTCCATACGGTTGTTTCAGCAGGTGAGGCATGCAATGCAGATATCGTGGCACGCTGGTCCACTAATCAACGATTGGTCAATGCGTATGGCCCAACAGAAAGCACGGTTTGTGCCACGGTGATGACAGATGTTGCGGTAGAAGAAGCGGGTTCCATTGGGTTCCCGATAGACAACACACACGTCTATCTGCTCGACTCACACATGCAGCCTGTGCCGACCAACACACCAGGAGAACTGTTTATCGGTGGGGTTGGTCTGGCCCGTGGCTACCTCCATCGTCCTGCGCTGACCGCCGAACGCTTTGTCCCTCATCCGTTTAGTAAGCGTCCAGGGCAGCGGCTGTATCGCAGTGGCGACCGGGCATACCGGCTGCCAAATGACACCATCGGATTTCTGGGCCGCTTTGATACGCAGGTCAAGGTGCGTGGGTTCCGCATCGAAACAGGTGAAATCGAGAGTGCTCTGCGCCATCACGAAGCCGTGCAGCAGGCCGTGGTTGTGGCCCATACAGATGCCAACGACACACGTCTCACCGCGTATGTTGTACCAAATGCTACCCACCCCCTGTCGAATCTGGGCCGTGAGTTGCGAGCCATGTTGCAGGAACGGTTGCCGAGCTATATGGTGCCGGCATTCTTTGTGGTGCTACCCATGTTGCCGCGCACACCAAACGGCAAGATTGACCTACGTGCGTTGCCTGCACCGGACAACATCCAACCCGACCGAGAGACGTTCCTCCCGCCGCGCACCCCTGTTGAAGCATTAGTAGCCGATGTGTGGGCGCAGGTGCTCAAGCTTCCGGCGGTGGGTGTCCACGACAACTTCTTCGAACTCGGCGGACATTCCCTGCTGGCCACACAGGTCGTCTCACGGATTCGCACCAACCTCCATGTCGAGGTGCCACTTTCTGTTCTGATGGGTGTTATACCTACGGTTGCCGAAACGGCAAAGGCGATTGAACTGTTTTCTATCGAGCAGACGGCGCTCGCAGAGATACTACCATTTCTGCACAAAATAAACACGATGACGGATGCGGAAGTCGAGATGGCTTTGGCTGATGCTGGTCAATTGGTATAGATGATGAGCAATATATGAAGATCTTACTTATTCAAACATTAACCTATTTGTTGTCATCAGGGGGCGCACATAAAGCCAATCGACTACTCGTGGAGGGGTTGGTTGAGCGGGGGCATACCTGCTGGGTGGTTGCTCCAGGGCTTAGTGGCGGGATTACGAACCATACCGAATTGCTGGCCGAACTCGCCGCACGCAGGATCGAGGTGTTGGATGCAAATCCAGAGGTTGTTGTTTATAGGCACAAGGGTGTCAAGGTGTACGCTGTCCTGAGCGACTTTCAGATGTACACCCGCATGCTGTTTCACCTGATCCGTGAGTTCGCTCCTGATTGGACGCTTGTCTCCGAGGATCGCACCTTTCTGCTGGTAGAGTTTGCGCTGGAAGCCACGCCTTCACGTGTCGTGCTCATAGCGCATTCGCAGGCGACACTGCCGTTTGGTCCCGAAAGCTTCTATGTCGATCCCGACAAGACTCAACTTCTGCACCGAGTCGCGGGCATTCTCGCGGTAAGCCATTACCTGCAGGACTACATCAAACGGTGGGGTGGCTTCGAATCGACTGTGATACCTTTCCCCTCGTATGGCGAGGGGCCATTCCCCCATCTTGCACGGTTCGATGTAGGTGCTGTCACCATGATCAACCCTTCGGCGATCAAAGGTATCTCAATCTTTCTGGAGCTTGCCCGCCAGTTGCCTGATATACCGTTTGCTGCTGTGCCGACCTGGGCCACGACCGAAGCAGATCTGGCTGCGCTCAGAGCACTTCCCAACATGCAGATTATTCCCCCAACCGACAATTTGAATGTGTTGTTTGCACAGGTGCGTGTGCTGGTTGTTCCCTCGCTGTGGGGTGAGTCCTTTGGGCAGGTCGTGATTGATGCTATGCTGCGTGGTGTTCCGGTACTGGCCAGCCACGTGGGTGGTCTTCCGGAAGCCAAACTTGGTGTGGAATACACCTTGCCTGTGCAGACGATCCAGCAGTATGAAGAACAATTCGATGTCCGCAGTCTACCCGTGCCCATTATCCCACCGCAAAACCTCGCACCATGGCAAACAACGCTCCAGCATGTGCTGACCAATCGGGTATTGTTTGAACGTCTCTCGAGCGATTCGCAGGAGGCTGCACTCGCATTTGTTGGTAGTCTGAGCATCAACACCTTTGTAGACTATCTCACGCATCTCGCGCCTGCCCCTCAGATCGGTGATCAGCGTACTGACACAGCGACGCCCGACGAGATTTCCCAGAAGCGGGCGCTTTTGGAGACAGTAGCTAATCTAAAGCCTCAGCGACGGGCCCTGCTGATGCTCCAACTCCGTCGGCATGGCAACGGCCTCATTGGGCAACACACAATCCCTTCGCTACCGCGTAATGGTACAGAGATAGCGTTTCCACTGTCATTTTCACAGGAACGGCTCTGGTTTCTCCATCAGCTTGATCCTGCCAATCCCTTTTACAACCTGCCAGCGCTCTTTCGCCTCTCTGGAGCAATCGATGGAGCACTGCTGGAGCAGAGCCTCAATACCATCGTGCAACGCCACGAAATCCTGCGAACGGTCTTTAGCGCACAGGATGGTCAACCACAACAGGTCATCCAGTCCAGTCTGCACATCCCGGTGGAGACCATCGATACACGTGATGTGTCCGAGACTCAACGCACCAGCTTGCTTCGCAAACACGCCAGCCAGCCCTTTGTGCTAGACCAGGGGCCATTGGTGCGTGTGCTGCTGCTGCGCGTCGCCGACGAGGTATATCAGATGCTGATCACGATGCACCATATCATAAGCGATGGCTGGTCAATTGGTGTAATAGTTGAAGAATTAAGGGCCAGCTATCAGGCGCTCCTCACCGATCAATCGCTTTCCTTAGCAGCACTCCCCATCCAGTATGCCGACTTCGCCGCGTGGCAACGCCAGCACCTCGATGGGCCAACGCTCTCACATCAGCTAGCTTACTGGCAGAATCAGTTCAAAACGCCGATGCCGATCCTCGACCTGCCTACTGATCGACCACGCCCAGCGGTCAAAACCTATCGTGGAGCGGTGCAACTACGCCCCTTTCCGGCAGCACTGCACGACCGACTGGAGCAACTGAGTCGCGAAGCGCACGCCACGCTGTTTATGACCATGCTCACTGCATTCTACACGCTGCTCTATCGCTACTCAGGACAAACCGATCTGGCCATTGGCACACCCATTGCGGGACGGCATCGTCAGGAAGTCGAAAACCTGATCGGTTGTTTTATCAACACCCTGCCGTTGCGTATCAAGCTGGATGGTGATCTATCGTTTAAGGCGTTCATCGGCAGTGTGCGACACATCGCGCTGGAAGCCTATGCCCATCAGGGCCTGCCACTGGAAAAACTGATCGAAACGCTGGACCTTGAACGAAACCTCAGCTACAACCCACTCTTTCAGGTTGTTTTTAGCCAGCCCAGCGTCCAGAACGGTATAGCAGAGGTTTCTAATGGAACCATTGAGTTTGTGCAGGAGTTGAATCCCGGCACCGCCAAGTTTGATCTGACCCTTGGCTTCTATACCAAAGAAGTGTCGCTCGAATATGATGTCGATCTGTTCGACGCAACGACCATCAGTCGTTTCCACGATCATTTCCTGACCATGCTGGAAGGTATTGCTGTCAACCCTGATTTGCGACTGGATGACCTGCCGTTGCTACCAGCCGCCGAACGCCAGCAGGTGCTTATCGACTGGAACCAGACCAGTGCAACCTTCCCACACGACCAGCCACTGCACACACTTCTGGAAGAACAGGCCAGACATACACCTGATGCAATTGCCCTCGAATATGAGGCCAGCCAACTTACCTACAAAACACTGCACGAGCGTGCCAATCAACAGGCGTGGTATCTCCAGGATGCTGGTATTCGTCCCACCGATCCAGTTGGTGTGTGCGTCGAGCGTTCCCCCGATCTGGTGGTTGCGCTGCTAGGTGTGCTCAAGGCTGGTGGTGCCTACGTCCCACTTGATCCGACCTACCCCCGTGAACGGCTGGCGTGGATGCTCAACGATGCACAGGTACCACTTGTGTTGACACAAGCTCATCTCAAGCCTAACCTGCCTGATGTTGATGCCCGGATTGTGTGTCTGGATGAGCTAAATTATCATACTGGAACAAGCGCATCCCCCGGCGTACCCGTCACAGCGGATCATCTCGCCTATATCATCTATACCTCCGGGTCGACTGGCCAGCCCAAGGGTGTGCAGATACCGCATCGTGCATTGGTCAACTTCCTCACCGCGATGCGTGCCAAACCAGGGATTGCTGCACAAGACACGCTGCTCGCTGTAACCACGATCTCGTTTGACATTGCCGGTCTTGAGGTGTATCTGCCACTGCTGGCCGGAGCGCGGCTGGTGCTTGTTGATCGCACAACAGCAACCGATGGCACCCAGCTAGCCGTAACGCTGGAGCGCACCCGCACCACCATCATGCAGGCGACGCCCGCGACATGGCGTTTGCTGCTCAGTGCTGGCTGGCATGGCGCTCCTGACTTCACGATCCTCTGCGGCGGTGAAGCCCTTCCCCCAGATGTGGCGAACGCCCTGACCGAACGTGCTGGCATGGTGTGGAACATGTATGGCCCAACCGAAACCACGATTTGGTCAACCATGGATGCAGTTACCGACGACTCCATCACAATTGGACGTCCGATTGCGAACACGCAGATATATATTCTTGATGAGCGTCTCCATCCGGTTCCCATCGGCGTTGCAGGCGAACTGTACATCGGTGGTGCTGGTCTTGCGAGCGGGTATCGTAATCGTGCCGATCTCACGGCGGTACGCTTCCTGCCCGACCCGTTCAGCCCCCAATCCGACGCACGTATGTACCGCACCGGCGATCTGGTACGCCACCGGGCTGATGGGCGTATCGAGTACCTTGGCCGACTCGATCATCAGGTCAAGGTGCGTGGCTACCGCATCGAGCTAGGCGAAATCGAAGCAGTGTTGAACCAGCACCCTGTTGTTCAGCAAGCAGTTGTCGTTGCACACACCACATCTCGTGGCGATCAACAGCTTGTTGCGTATGTGCAGCGCAGCGTAGGTGAACTACCATCGACATCAGAGCTACGCACCTTTTTGCAGCAAAAGCTGCCTGAGTACATGGTGCCACCTGTCTTTGTTCCGCTACAAGCGCTGCCATTGACACCCAACGGCAAGATCGACCGGCGTGCATTGCCTGCGCCAGATAACATTGAACGTGATGTGACAGAGCGTTATGTTGCACCCCGTTCAGAGATGGAACAGACCATCGCACACATTTGGTCAGCAATTCTGGAGCAAGAGCAGATTGGCGTCTATGATGACTTCTTTCATGTTGGCGGTCATTCGTTGCTGGCGATGCAGGTGCTCTCTCGCATCCGCGACGAACTCAGCGTCGATCTGCCCCTACGCACGCTTTTTGAGTCACGCACTATCGCTGAAATCGCGCTCCAACTTGAGGCACTGCAACTGTCTGCCGAGAGCATTCCACCGCTTCAACCAGTGGATCGTACCGCGGCTTTGCCACTCTCATTTGCCCAGGAACGGCTCTGGTTCCTCGACCGCTTTATGCCCGAGAGTCCTTTCTACAACATCGCGCTGACATTACGCCTTGAAGGACCACTCGACGTTGCGATACTCCAACAATGCCTTGATGCTATTGTTGCGCGGCATGAAGCACTCCGCACAACTTTTGATGCCACCGACGGTCAACCACGGCAGATCATTCATTCTCACATAAACAGCACATTGTCTGTAGTCGATTCGAGTGAGCTTCCGGAAGCTCTTCTGGGCCGGCCCTTTGATCTGACACGTGGCCCGCTGTTCCACACCACTCTGTTCCGTCTGAGCGAGGTCAGCCACGTGCTGGTGCTCACCATGCATCACATTATTTCGGATGGCTGGTCGATGGAGTTGTTAAGCAAGGAGTTGAGCAAACTATATGGTGCGTTCTGTGCAGGCCAGCCTTCGCCGTTGCCACCGCTGTCCATCCAATATCCCGACTACGCCGCATGGCAACGTGCATGGCTCGATGGTGAGCAGCTTGAGCGCCACATGGCCTACTGGCGCACACAGTTGGCCGATGCCCCCACGGCGCTCGAATTGCCTACTGACCGACCGCGACCACCGCTCCAGACATTTAATGGTGCAACGTTCAACTTCACGCTGTCGGCCACATTGGCAAAACAGGTGAAAACTTTGGCAGCCGAAGAGGATGCGACGCTCTTCATGGTCTTGCTGGCTGCTTTCAAGGTGTTGCTAGCGCGGTACAGTGGCCAGAACGACATCGTGGTCGGCTAACCGATTGCCAACCGCAACCACTCCGAAGTCGAAGCGCTCATTGGCTTTTTTGTGAACACGCTGGTTCTTCGTTCGCGCCTTCCCGACGGGAGCTTCCGGAAGCTCCTGCAGCAAGTGCGTGAGACCGCTTTAGATGCTTATACTCACCAGAATCTGCCCTTCGAGAAAATTGTCGAGGAGCTTCAGCCACCCCGCGATATGAGTCGCAATGTGCTCTTTCAGGTCTTCTTTATGCTCCAGCGCGACCCAGTGGCAGCTTTGGAGCTTCCGGGACTCAAGGTGAGCCCAATGTGGCTGACCAATGGTACGACGCAGTTCGACCTGACACTTGGCATCACCGACACCGATGAGGAATTGTACGGCTGGTTGGAGTACAACACCGATCTGTACGACACAGCTACGATAGTGCGTATGGCAAGCAGCTTCCGGAAGCTACTCGAGGGGATTGTCATGCAGCCTGACCAGCACCTGATCGATCTGCCTCTGCTCACACCAACCGAGCGAACGCAGATTCTCGAGCAGTGGAGTGCTTCGACCACCCCGCTACCATCGACAGGTCTGGTGCATCAGCTTTTTGTACAACAGGCCACCCATACCCCAGTCGCAATTGCGGTGGTCTACGAAAACCATGAGATGTCCTATGCCACGTTGCAGCGACACTCAAATCAGTTGGCGCACTACCTGCGGATGCGTGGGGTTGGCCCTGAGGTACGTGTGGGCATCTGCTTCGACCGTTCGGTGGAGATGGTTGTCGCGCTGCTGGCGGTGCTCAAAGCCGGTGGTGCGTATGTGCCACTCAGCCCGAGCAATGCCGCTGAGCGATTGGCCTTTATGGTGCACGACGCCGATGTCGAGTTGGTGCTCACCCTGCAACAGCATCGTACTAGCCTTCCCGAAAGCACTAACACAGTCGCGCTAGACCAGGACTGGCCAGCGATTGCACAGCACAGCGACGAGACGCCACCAGACACGGTGGCAGGTCACAATCTGGCGTACATCATCTACACGTCGGGGTCGACTGGCCAGCCCAAGGGTGTGATGGTCACGCATGAGAGTCTGGCCAACGCGTATCAAGCATGGGACACGGCGTACCAATTACGAAGCGTGACCAGATGTCATCTGCAAATGGCCAGCCTCGCCTTTGATGTGTGTACGGGCGATATCGTGCGTGCGCTCTGTTCGGGGGCTACGCTGGTGCTCTGTCCACCGACATTGCTGCTTGACCCCCAACAACTCTACCAACTTATCGTACAGTATCAGGTCGATTGTGCCGAGTTTGTGCCGATTGTGATCCGCAATCTGATGCAGTATCTTGATCAAACTGGCCAGCGCCTCGACACCTTCCGGGTGTTGGCAGTGGGCTCCGACACGTGGTTTATGCGCGAGTACCATGCGTTGCGTGCGCTCTGTGGCCCAGACACACGTGTCGTCAGTTCGTATGGCTTGACCGAGGTAACGATTGATAGCACCTATTTTGAGCAATCTGATGCAATTGTTGCCGATGGCCGACTGGTACCGATTGGACGCACGTTCGTAGGTACCCAGAGTTATGTGCTTGATACTCACAGGCAACCTGTGCCGTTGGGGGTCATTGGTGAACTCTATCTTGGTGGCGTTGGTCTTGCACGTGGCTACCTTGGCCAGTCTGCGCTGACTGCTTCACGATTTGTGCCCCACCCGTTCAGCGCTGATCCCGGTGCCTGTCTCTATCAGACCGGCGACCGTGCACGACACCTGCCTGATGGTACCATTGAGTTTATTGAACGCAGCGATGGCCAGGTCAAGATTCGTGGCTTCCGTATTGAGTTAAGCGAGATCGAGGCGGTGTTGCGCAAACACGCTGCGCTGGCCGATGTCGCTGTGGTGGACCGTGAGGATGTACCGGGCGACAAACGCCTTGTGGCCTACATCGTCACCTGTAACGGCCCACCCTCTTCGAGTGAATTGCGCGATTTTGTGCGCCAACAACTCCCCGATTATATGATTCCGTCGGCGTTTGTGCCGCTTTCCGCATTGCCACTCAACGCCAGTGGCAAGCTAGATCGACAGTCGCTCCCCATTCCTGATAGTGCCCGCCCGGAGTTGATGGCTGATTATGTTGTGCCTCGTTCGACCTCTGAGGAAGTCGTTGCCGAGATCTGGTCGGCCCTACTTGGTGTCGATCAGGTCGGTGTTTACGATGATTTCTTCGATCTGGGTGGTCACTCATTGCTGGCCATGCGCGTTGTGTCGCGGATTCGAGATGCTTTTGAGATTGAGTTACCCCTCCGCAGCCTGTTTGAAGCGACTACTGTTGCTGATTTGGCGGAGGTGGTTGAAGCGGTGCTCCTTGCTGAGTTGGAGCAGTTGTCTGATGAAGAAGCCGAATACCTTTTGAGCGAACGTTACTAAGGAGGACCGGGTGACCCTTTCGCCACAAGATAAAAAAACGACAACCCAGCTTTCCGCTGCCAAACGGGCTTTGCTTGAGCAGCGGCTGCGGAATGCAAAGGCCAAAAACGCAACACTAGAAACGGAAACGGTGACCATTCCACCGCGAGCCACCGATGATCCGGCGCCACTCTCGTTTTCACAACAACGATTGTGGTTTCTCGATCAGCTCGAACCTGCAAATGCCACCTACAACATGCCCGATGCGCTGCGCCTCTCCGGCGATCTCAATGTTGCAGCGTTTGAGCAGGCCCTCCACACGATCCTGCAACGCCATGAGATTCTACGCACCACCTTTGCTGAAGTTGATGAACAGCCGGTCCAGATCGTCGCACCAGAGCCGACGACAACCCTACAACTCTATGATGTCAGCGGCTTCTCCGGCGATACGCATGAGTCGATTGTAGCGCGATTAGCCTCCGAGGAGGCCGTCTGCCCTTTTGACCTGCTGCGCGGCCCGCTGCTGCGCGTCTGTCTGGTTCGAATCGAGCGACACGAGCATGTGCTGCTGGTGACGATGCACCACATCATCTCAGATGGCTGGTCGTGTGGTGTGTTCTTCAAAGAGCTTTCAACGCTCTACAATGCCATGGCTGCAAACAAACCCACATCGCTCTCTGCATTGCCAATTCAGTATGGGGACTATGCGGTCTGGCAACAGCGCGAGTTACAGGGTGAACGGCTCCATCAGCATATGGCGTACTGGAAAGAGCAACTGGCCAATGCTGAGACGATCCTGAAGCTCCCAACCGACCGCCCACGACCGTCGGTACAAACCTTTCGTGGTGCACACCACGCTTTCACACTTTCCCCTGAAAGGGCCAAACAACTTCAGGATATTGCACGGCGTGAGGGGTGTACACTCTTTATGGCCTTGTTGTCTCTGTACACCGTCCTGTTAGCACGCTACAGTGGCCAGCGCGATATCCTCGTCGGGTCGCCGATGGCAGGGCGCGACCATGCCGAACTTGAAGGGTTGATCGGCTTTTTCCTGAATACCCTGGTGTTGCGAACACGCTTTGCAGATAATCCGACCTTTCAAGAGGTTTTGCGCCACACACGCGAAATGACGTTAGGCGCTTTTGCACATCAGGAGTTGCCATTTGAACGACTGGTCGATGAGTTAAAGCCGGAACGCAATCTTGGCTACACACCACTCTTTCAGGTGATGTTCACGCTGCAAAACGCGCCTGCTGCACCGCTGCAACTCACGGGTATCACTTCACGAAGCATTGGGTTTGACTTTAACATCGCCAAAGTCGATCTCTCGCTCTCGATGGAAGAAACCGCCGATGGCATCACGGGGCTGTTCACTTATAACACCGATCTCTTTGATGCAACGACGATTGAGCGTATGGCAGCGCACTTTCACACTCTGACAGACCAGTTCATTGCGAACCCTGCCCAGAGTGTGTACACCACCCCGCTCCTCACGCCTGATGAGCAGCGGCTGCTACAGGGGTGGAATGACACCGTGACCAGCGAGCGCCCAGGTCGTTGTCTGCATCACCTGATCGAGGAGCAGGCCGAGCGCACACCTGAGTCTATCGCACTGGTCCAGAGTGGTCAACAGTTGAGCTATACCGCGCTCAACCAGCGTGCGAATCAATTGGCGCGGGTGTTGCAGCAGCGCGGTGTGGGGCCGGAGGTGCGTGTAGGCATCTGTGTGGAGCGCTCTTTCGATATGGTTGTGAGCGTGTTAGCCGTGCTCAAGGCCGGTGGTGTTTATCTCCCGCTCGATCTCGATTACCCATCGGCGCGTCTTGCCTACATCCTCGAAAATGCCCAACCACACCTCATCCTGACCCAACAGACATTGGAGGCTCGACTGCCTGCTTTTGAGGGGGAAAAAGTATGCCTTGATCGCGATCAAGAACTGTGGAGCAATGAGGATGGAAGCAATCTGCCCACGACCGCTGCAGCGGAAAATCTGGCGTACATTGTGCACACGTCCGGGTCGACTGGCCAGCCCAAGGGTGTGTTGAGCACGCATCGTGGCGCGACGAATTATCTGGCCTTTCTCGCAGATCGGTATGCACTCAGCGCGTCGGATGTGGCGCTGCAGATCGCAACACTCTCGTTTGACGCATCGGTGCGCGATCTGCTCGGGCCACTGTCGGTTGGTGCCAAAGTGGTGCTGGTTGAGCAGCAGCAGGCCAAAGACCCGGCGGCACTGCTCGACACGATGCGGCGGCAGGATGTGACGTGTCTGTTGAGCGTCGTGCCAACGCTGCTGCGCGGAATGGCAGAAGCCGCTGAGTCACCGATGCACGCTTCATCCATAAGCCTGATGCTGTTGAGTGGCGAGAGCTTGCGGTCAGATGACTGCCACGCTGCTCAAACGCTTTTTGGCACTCAGGTACAACTGGTCAACCAGTATGGTCCCACCGAGTGCACTATGACATCGAGCTACTATCGGGTGGATGAGCGAGCGCTCGCACAAAGCGCTATTCCGGTCGGCCGTCCGATTGACAACGCCCAGATTCACATTCTTGACGAGCAGTTGAATCCGGCACCTATCGGGGTGTATGGCGAAGTCTACATAACCAGTCTTGGTCTGGCACGCGGGTATCTCAACCGCCCTGCCACCACTGCCGTGCAGTTTCTGCCCAATTCATTCAGCAGTTGCCCCGGTACGCAGTTGTATCGCACCGGCGATGTGGCACGCTATCGTGCTGATGGGACGATTGAGTTGGGTGGGCGGATCGATCATCAGATCAAGATTCGTGGTGTGCGAGTCGAGTTGGGTGAGATCGAAGCGGTGCTCAATCAGCATCCTGCTGTGCAGCGTGCAGCTGTTACCTATCACCAGCAGGGTGGCAACGAAGGGCGCCTGGTGGCGTATCTGGTTGCCGAAGCAGAAGCGCCCTCGATCAGTACCCTGCGTGCTTTCCTCAAGGACTTTCTGCCCGACGCGATGATTCCAGCGGCGTTTGTTGTGCTGGACGCGGTGCCACTCACTACGAATGGTAAGATTAATCGTCGTGCGTTGCCTGCGCCAGAACACGCCAGCCTCGATCTCGGCACAGCCTATGTCGCTCCGCAGACGGAAACGGAAGAGCGACTGGCTCAGATTTGGATGGAGGTGCTGGGGATCGAGCGTGTGGGTATCGATGATAATTTCTTTGATCTCGGTGGCGACTCGTTCAAGAGTATTCGGGTGGTCCGCAAGTTTGGCGACTCGATGCGAGTTTTTGACATCTTTAAGCATCCGACGATTCGGGCGCTTGCGGTAGCCCTCAGCCAGGAACGCACCGACGAACATGCGCTGTTGCAGGAACTCACGCCTGCATTATCGCCACAAGAACGCACTGTGTCGTATGTGTGTTTTCCCTACGGTGGTGGCAGCGCCATTAGCTACCAACCACTTGCCCGCGCCCTTCCGCGTAGTCACTCGCTCTATGCGGTGGCGCTTCCGGGCCACGATTTCACACGCGAAGACGAAGAGCCTGCACCATTTCACGAGGTGGCCCGAGCCTGCGCCGACGAGATTCAGCAAACGATTTCTGGGCGTCTGGTGATCTACGGTCATTGCGCGGGGAGTGCCATGGCCATCGAAGTCGCACGTTTGCTTGAAGCAGACGGGGTACAGGTTGAACGGGTGTATTTGGGTGGCACCTTCCCCAATGTACGACTGCCCGGCAAGTTGTTTGAATTTCTGGCGAATAATCTACAGATCGACCGGCTTTCGGGTGATCGTACCTACGAAACGTTCTTCACGTCGCTGGGTGGTTTTGCGGATGTCATTGATGATCGGGAAGTCAAACAGATAATCAAAAACCTGCGGCAGGACTCACGCGATGCCGAGGATTACTTCACCTATTCATTTGCGGATAAGCAATACACGCCGCTCATTGCGCCGATTGTGTGTATTGTCGGTGACAAGGATCCACTGACTGAGTACTATCAGGAGCGCTATCAGGAGTGGGAGTTCTTTAGTTCTCGGGTGCATTTGCAAGTGCTGCCACAGGCTGGTCATTATTTCATCAAGCATCGTGCGGCTGAGGTGGCCGATATGCTCACGGCGCCACCACCATCAGTTGAAGAGACAGTTTCAGTATCGGAAGAGGTTCAGCACGAGACAACGCGCATAGCTGGCCGACGCACAAAGACGCCTGCCCCTGTATCGCAGGCGGGGCTCCTACCAACCCTGCGTATCTTTTTGATCGTTGCAGCAGGCCAATTTGTTTCGCTGGTCGGGTCCGGGTTAACGGGCTTTGCGCTGGGGGTCTGGGTCTATCTGCAAACTGGCTCAGTCACTCAGTTCGCCCTTATTTCTGTTTTTGCGATGCTACCTGGTATTATCTTTTCGCCACTTGCCGGTGCAGTCATTGACCGTTCTGACCGACGGAAGGTGATGATCTTTAGCGACCTTGGGGCGGGTCTTGGTACGCTGGCACTGACACTTTTACTCTGGACTGGTCAGCTAGAGATTTGGCTCATTTATCTTATTCTGACGTGGAATTCGATCTGTAATACCTTCCAGCGTCCGGCATATGCCTCGGCGATTCCGCAGCTCGTGCCCAAACGTTATCTCTGGCAGGCCAATGGTATTGTGCAGATGACTGAGGCGGGGAGCCGAGGCATATGCCGGACGCTGGAAGGTATTACAGATCGAATTCCACGTCAGAATAAGATAAATGAGCCAAATCTCT
>JBCDFA010000026.1:0-40144 GCA_039178835.1 Chloroflexota bacterium | reverse complement strand
CTGGCTTCCTACGAGATATTGGCAGTAATCCAGACGCGTGACAGGTTGAGTAGCGTGTTTCATAGGGCCTAGCATACCCGATACCTCAATAGGATGACAACTCAGCGCAGGAAGTGATGGCATTCTTGCGTAAGTCCTGATAAGGATTATAGCATATCGATGCACCTTCTACGCGCCGCTGGATATCGTTTTTTGCCGCACCAGCAAAGCTGGGACTAGCCATCCAACTGGATTCCTGCCACGGAAATTAGGCCCATCCGTATCGTGCGTCCAAGAAACACCGCTGTGAAAAACATCCAGTACGGCAGTCCAAGCGCTCCAGCCGATAATCCAGCAATATCAAAAACAGGATTTGGGGGCGCTGCAAGGGCAAACAAGAGGAGAAAAGCACGCCAGGGATGCTGGAGTTGTCGCTGCACCCATGTATAAAAACGGGTTTCTTCAACCACGCCTTTGCCAGAGCGTCCGACCCAAAAAGCGACCGACTCACCCAGAGCGGACCCAAGCGCACTCAACAGGATGACCAGCGCCACACTGTCCACTTCGGCAGCAATACGGGCCACAACTGGGATGTATGGTATAGGAATGACCACGGTTGCATTGGCAATGAGGGTGATCAGAAAGACCCCACCGTAGGCATAATTTCCAAAAATGCTGTAGTCGATGGGGAGCAAGTACACAATAATATTAATAATCAGGAATGCCGTACCAATGATAAGTGGTCGAAGCAGTGCCCGATGTCGTGGGGCAGTTGTGTCGCTGGGTGAGGGAGGCAACGGTTGATTGGTCATTGGCACAGCAACATAGTTTATCTGCTTTGTTGGCGTGTCACCCGCCAGGCTGCTACACCAAGTACAACGGCCAGTACGGCCAATACGATCTGCACAATCCGCAGCAGTGGGTTGGGAGAACTACTCGTGCTTCCAAACTGCTCACGTTGGGCTGACTCGCCCTCTGCAATCGTAGCTGTGTCGGGAGACACTCCGGCACGTTCAGGTTCTTCTGGCGCATCTTGCGCGATGACGGTATCCTCATCAACTTGCTGTTGCTGTTCTTCAGGCGCTTCTTCAGCAGGTGGTGCTTCGGCTGGCATTTCAATACCGATGCTGGCTCCATCATCCTGCTGGGAAGAAGCACTATCTGGTGCGATTGGTGGAGCTTCTGACTCTTGTATTGCTGCGTCAGTTGTCCCTTCTTCCTCGAGTGCCGTGCCCTCTGCTGCTTCTTCGAGCGCTGGTTCGCTGGCAGCTTCCTCTAATACTGTGTCCGCCGCACCCTCTTCCGTGGTTTCGACTGCCGCTTCCTCCATTGGCAGGACCTCTGCGGCATCCTCCTCCTCCATGGCATCCTCAGCTACAGGTGCCTCTTCGTCAGCCGGTGCTTCTGCTGCCTCCATCGCTGTGTCTTGCGGTAGTACTTCTTCGGCAATTGTTTCGCTTCCCCCGGCTCCACCACTCAGTTGACCCTGTGCCACTAACTCAAAAGTGATGGTGAGTGCCAGCATAACCGCTGCCAATGCAGAGCCCAACTGGAGCCAGGAAGCAGTAGTGAGCCACCAGCTTTTTGGTTGCACCGTTGCAGGGTCAATCGTAAACGAGCGTGGTGGAGTGACAGGTGGCAGGTCATGCAAGAGGCTGATGGTCACACGAAGCTCGCTGAGTTCCTGCTGAAGGGCAGGCTCGCGTTGCAGACGTTTTTCCAGTGCTATGCGCTCTGCATCAGTGGTAGTGCCATCTATATATGCAGATAACAGAGAAAGATCATCATCAGGTTGTTCAGAGGATGCATGTGTTGTCATGGTGTTCCAACATCAGAAAAAGTGAAAAAATATATACATTTGGATCATAGCTATCATAATGCATTTACAAGGTGTTAGACATTACATTGTGTTATCGATCACTATCATGACGATACCGTGCCGGTAAAAGTTCCTCTCCTTTAAGAATAGATCGTAGTCGTGCGCGTGCCCGACTCAACCGCGATTTGACTGTTCCCAGGTTAGTCTCGGTTACCTCAGCAATCTCCTCATACGCCAGACCTTGAATATCACTTAAGACCAGTACTACGCGCTGCTCTTCGGGGAGTTTCTCAAGACTTCCCTGAATGGCCGACGCTAGCTCATGACGCATCGCTGTATCATCGGGTGACTCGCTCGGATCGGCGATCTGGAGTGGTGAACCAACATTTTCTTCGTCTTCATCAATATCGAGTGACGTGGTTGGTCGGCGTTTACGTGCTCGTAGCACATCATAACACGTATTGGTGGCGATACGCAGTATCCACGACCGAAATGAACCACCACGAAAGCGCTTAATGTTTCGAAATGCTGAGATAAATGCATCTTGTGCAGCATCAGCCGCACTATCTCCATCACCAAGCATTCGATAGCATAGCGTATAGACACGCGTCTCATACATGCGAACTAAAGCATTAAAATCATCAACATTCCCACGTTGAGCTGCTGTAATGAGCCGCTGTTCCTCATGAACCATACATGCATCGCTCCATCTATGCGTTGCTGGACGCGCCTATTATAGCAGAGCCACAAGAGACTCAATGCAGTCTACAGGCAGATCCATCTCTGGCCGGTTTTCGCTGTTTTGCTAATCATATATACTAAGCCTATATACATATGTGTGAATTTAAGAAAGATGGCAAGGTTGTGATCGGGTATTGAGGTTATTAGTGACAACGTATACGCCTTCTACAGGGCGTAAACTAGCGAACACGGAGTTTAGTATGCAGTATGCGAACCTTGGTCGTACTGGATTAAAAGTATCACGGATTTGCCTTGGTATGATGACATATGGTGATCCAAAATGGCGTGATTGGATTCTCTCTGAGGAAGCAGGTCGTCCATTTGTAAAGCGTGCTTTGGAACTGGGGATAAACTTTTTTGATACGTCCAACATGTATTCAAATGGTGTAAGTGAAGAAATCCTGGGGCGTGCTATTCGTGATTTTGCTTGTCGTGATGATGTGGTACTTGCAACAAAGGTCTATTTTCCAACAGGTGAAGGACCCAATAATCGCGGTTTATCGCGCAAGCACATCCTGACGGCTGTCGATGACTCACTGCGTCGTTTGGGCACAGACTACATTGATCTGTATCAAATCCATCGACTTGATCACGAAACACCCATCGAAGAAACGCTTGAGACCCTTCATGATCTGGTACGTGTAGGCAAAGTACGTTATATCGGTGCTTCTAGTATGTTTGCATGGCAATTTGCGCGTGCGCTCTATCTTGCTGACCGTTATGGCTGGACACGCTTTGTGTCGATGCAGAATCATTACAACCTAATTTATCGTGAAGAGGAACGAGAAATGATTCCGCTTTGCCAGGCTGAAGGAGTTGGCCTGATTCCCTGGAGTCCGTTGGCACGTGGCTTTCTGGCAGGTAATCGTCAGCGTGGTGCTCAGGGTGAGACCTCTCGTGCCAAAAGCGATGATATCGCACACCGAATGTACACACTCGAGAGCGACACGACTGTTGCGGAACACGTGAGTGAAGTTGCTCAAACACGTGGAGTGCCACCTGCTCAGGTTGCTCTGGCATGGTTGTTGCACAAGCCAGGTGTGGTTGCGCCAATCATTGGTGCAAGCAAAATGTCGCACCTTGAGCAAGCCGTCGCCGCTGTGGATGTCGAGTTGGACACAGAAGCAATAATCAACCTTGAAGAACCCTACCAACCACACTCCATTCTGGGCCATATGTAATAAATCGATAGCGCACCTGTGACATGTTTTAGAAGAAGGAATCAATGATCTGCCATATGGTGCGTTATCCTGCCAAATGTTTACAAAAAAGTAGGATTTCACCCGCGCCAAACCTACAATATCGTGCTATACTAACGTCACTTTCGATCCCTAGCGATGGTGAAGGTCATATTTGCTGACCGCAGCCGTCGCACACATTAACCGTGAAGGAGCGTGTGTGCACATCCTGCGCTGGCTCAGTCGCTTGTGGACAGGTGCCTTGCTCATTACAGTGCTATTGGTAGGACTGGTAGCAAGTCTGCGTCTCATTATAGGATTACCGCTTTTCTCCGAGCGCCCAGCTCTTCTGACAACGGTGCCAGAATCGGGGACAGTTGGTGTTGCCACACGCAGCCAAACCACTCTGCAATTTAGCGTACCAATGAACCCCCACTCAGTCGAACGATCTATCCATATTGAACCAGCGACACCAGTAGATTTTCGCTGGAATGAAGATCGGACAACCCTCACGATTTCACCCACTGATAGTTTGCAGGCTGATGTAGCGTATACCCTGATGCTACAAGAAGGCGCGCAGGGACGACTCTTTCGCCCACTCGAAGAGACCGAGGTGCTCGCTTTTCGTACAGCCCCAGCCCCGACAGTGATGACAGTTTTGCCCGCCAACAACACTGGTGATATAGCTCTCGATACACTTATTAGTGTCCATTTTAGTCGACCAATTATTGCGGAAACCAATGTCAGACAATCAGCAACCCTGCCTGCGTTGCAGTTCGATCCGCCTATTGATGGCAGTGTAACGTGGGTTGATCAGTCTACTGCGCTATTTCGCCCTGTCACGCCATTGCGTCCTAGCACGCGTTATCGCGCCACCATCAATGCTAACCTTACTGATGTAACAGGTGAACAACTCAACGAGCCATTTACCTGGAGCTTTGACACCTCGACGCCAGATGTTCTCACAACTATTCCTGAAAATAATGCCGAGGAGGTTGTTCTTACCAGCCCAGCGGTGGTTCGCCTTTCACAACCTGTTGATCCATCAACGCTGCAATCCAGTCTGGCCATTAGCCCTTCTATCACAGGAGCATTCAGCACGACCACAGCTATTGACAATACGCAGATTATTACGTTTACACCAGATTCAGGATGGGAACCTGCGACAACGTACACGGCATCGTTACAGACACAATCAACAGATATGTCTGCCCCTTCGACACAACCTTACGAGTGGCAATTTCAAACAGCACCACAGCCCAGTATTGTGGGGCGCTTCCCTGGTGATGGACAGACCCTTCAGCCAAGTCAGGATATTCGTTTGGTTTTTAGTACTCCTGTCGATGCACCAACAGTTGAGTCAGCCATCCAGTTTACTCCGCCAATTGATGAGCTACGAGTCGTCGCAAATGATACAGAAGCACGGATTTTCCCCGAATTACAGGCCGCAACTGAATACACACTTACTGTGTCAGCAGATTTGATAGATCGCAATGGTGTACCTCTTGACCAGGAGTATCAGTTCCGTCTTCGCACTTCATCAGCATCTCCACAACTCGCGCTACCAGATGTTCAACAACATACAATCCAACTAAACTCAAATGAAGAGGGCATTCTGCTACAGCGGACCAATATCTCGTCATTAAATCTCGATCTCTATGCGCTTAACGAGGCAGCAGTTGTCCGCACATTTGATTTTAACGAGCAGGAATGGCGTAGCTTTAACCCATCACAGGTTGGGCAGTCACGCATACGCTCATGGAGTGTGTCGTTGAGCGACGATCCACGCGATACGCTCGTAGAGTCTCGTCTGCAACTGCTAGATCAAGATGATCAGCCACTTCCCTCAGGAACCTACTATCTGCGTATCCGTTCCCCGGAAGGACCACGTGCCGATCTGTTGGTCATTATTTCCAATACAGGCATCGTATTTCAGCAAACCGATACGGCCATACTTGTCTGGGTAACCGACCAAGACAATGGAAGTCCTGTCAATGATGCGTCAGTTGCAGTATATCGTGATGGCGCATTGGTGCGGCGTGGTACTACCAACGAATCAGGAGTCTGGCGACTCACACAGACCAGGCAAAACCGCAATCAGACCTATGTTGCGGTAGCAAATGGTGAACGACCAGCGGTGGTGAGTACTGCCTGGCAAGCAAATGCACCAGCACAAGTGGAGCAAACCAACTATCGAGTCTTTTTCGCGCTGCATCAGCCAACGTACACAGTTGGAGAAACGGTTCGATTATCAGGGTTTGTACGGTCAGTGAACAATGCGGAGAATCGTCTGCCGCCGAGAAATCTGCAAGGAACACTAACTCTACGTACCCCTGTCTCAAATGCAGTGCTCTATGAAGAGAACATTACTGTCAGTGAGACAGGATCGATCAATCTGGACTTTGATCTTCCCGATGATTTGATGATTGGTAACTATATCCTGACACTACGGTTTGGTGGTGAGACGTTTACCAAACCTTTAGCTATCAAAGCACCAGCCGAGTCATCAGAATATATCGAGATCGTACCACCCCCACAACCCGTTGCTGGTGTTGAAACACCCATAGAAATTACTACCACTGCCCCTAATGGCCTGCCCTTACCTGGCATCGGTATCTCGTGGACGCTAACTGCTGACTATGCGCCATTCCCTGAACTGGACGGTTATCATGTCGGGGTTGAAGATGCTTCAGATGTGTCGTTCGTAAACCGTAGCGGAAAAGGGCAAACAAATGCTGAGGGTACTCTCACGGTAGCTTTAACCGAGACAACTCAGTTGGTGAACACCCCTATCCGTTATGCACTGAGCGCCCAGACTCAGCACAGGCCTGATGCTGTATCTGAGGATACGACCACATTTGTGGTAGCACCATCACAATTGTACGTCGGTATGCGTCTCTCAAGTCAGATTAGTACTGTACAGCAAAACCAACAGGTCGAGCTACTTACCCGGAATCTGGATGGTACTCCAGCGCTTGGTACCATCGTTCAAGTTGAAGTGTTGCGTATGTTGAATGGTCAAGAGCAAAGCATCAGTGCTGAACGGGTTGAAACAGACGCCGATGGCCAGGCCACATTACCAATCACGTTCAGTTTGGGTGGAACATACCGCGTGGTTGCCAGTGTTACTGACGCTGCCGGTGGACGGATGGTAACAAGTTCTTCTGTGTGGGTGACTGCACCTGGTTTCACTGAATGGGCCGACGATCTGACCGAACCTCTCCAACTGGTTTCTGATCGGAGTCTGTATGAGCCGGGTGATGCTGTGAGTCTGCTGGCAACCACGCCTTTTGATGAAGCGAATGCGATAATCTCCCTTCAACAGGGAGATACATTCTCGGAAACGGTTCGTGTTATTCGCCCAGGTGATCTGATCCCGATACAGCTTGAAGCAGGCAATGTAGATCCTGCGACTGTGTCGATAGTGCTTGCCGATACGAATAATACAAATGCTGATAACGTGAAACATGCCACAGCAACTATTTTAATGAATGGCTCGTCATCAACGCTTGATGTTGCTATTTCCAGTGATTTGGCCGCATATGCACCAGGGGATACATCTGTTATTACCATTAACACGACTAATGCCGAAGGTGAAGGTGTGCCTGCCGATGTCATTCTCGGTGTTTCAGAGGTGCCAGCATCTGTACAACAGGATATATTTACTGTATTTCACGATGCTATGGCCACCGGTATCTCCACAACATACTGGGAGAACCATTCCGCACGTGTTCAGGAGACTCCAACAACCGGACAAGCACCTCTCACCGCACCAGATACGCCGCGTGAAAGGCCAGAATTCGCTGATTGGAATGGTGTGTTGCGAACGGACGATAGCGGTGTGCTTACGACCACAGTGCATATGCCGCAACAGGCTGCAATGCTCAATCTAGAGGCATGGGCTGCTCATAACACTGATGATTTTGGTCAATCTACCCACCAAGTAACCGTGTTACAGCCATTTGAACTCACTTTTGCGGCACCGACGTTTCTCCGAGTTGGTGACACATTTGATGTTGTTGCACGTCTCCAAAACAATGACACGATCTCGCATACAGCAGAAGTGCAGCTTACCACAACAGGCGTGCGTCTTCAGTCGGAAGCCACACAAGAAGTACCGCTTGCTGCTGGCGAACAAGCACAAATACAATGGACTGTAGTCGTTGAAGACGCACGCCTGGCTCGTTTTTTGGTGAATGTACGTGCTGACGACCGCCCGACGATTTCACGGCGGACAAGTAGTCTGATTCTGTTTCCATCTGGTGGAACCCATACCCAACAGGGAGCGCTCATACAAGGGCAGGATCGTTTTCAGATCGATCGTTTTCAGATCGATCTTCCTCAGTCACAGCAAGGAATACAGCAGCGTCTGGTTATCGGTGCATCACCAACAGCAGGCGCACTGGCACAGTACCTCATTCAAAGGTTAACCAATCAACCTGAACGTAGTACACTTGATGAAGCTAGTCGTCTGCAGCTTAGCAGTGTATTTAGCAATACTATGACCATTGATCGTGTGTTACCAGAACAGCTTGAGGCTATGCAGCAGAGGGATGGCGGATGGGGTTGGTGGTCTGAAACCAGTTCTGATCTGTTTATGACAACAGCAGCTTTAGAAGCACTAGCACCGTTTCAACATGCTGGGGGTAATTCTGATCGTGTGATAGAACGTGGACTCGACGCACTCCAGCAACAGCTACAGGCGTCTGAGTATTCGCCGGACATGCGGGCGTACACACAATATGTTCTGTCGCTTTATCAGCAACAGAGCGAAGTTATCGTACAGAATTTGGTCGACAATCACGACGATCTAGGCGCAGAGGGGTTGTCATACCTCCTCTTAACCAACACACTCAACAGTACAGATGAAGCTCGTCTTCTTGATAGGTTAGCAGCACAATCTGTTCGTAATACCGATGGTGTGCATTGGCCTGCTAGCGAAGATTCGACGTTCGTAAGTACCAACATACGGGCAACCGCTGTAAGTATACGTGCGTTGCAGAATCATCAATCCAATCGTCAACTGCTGGACGAAGCACTCCAGTATCTGGTTGAGCATCGCGGTGTCGATGGCTGGGAAAATAGTAACACCAGCACCCATGCGCTTGCCGCGCTAAACACTTTTGATATGCTAGATACCAGTGCGAATAGCGTTGTTTATATGAATGGTGAGTCATTGATTGAACACACAGATGGTAGTCATACAGGTCGTTTTCAACGTATTGCAATTCCGTTTGAACAACTTGAGTCGCAAAATGAATTGACGGCTACAGGAACATTGTTACTCAGCTATGATCTCCAAACAACAGAGGTGGTTACCCCAACATCTGAGAGTGGGGTGTATCTCCTCCGTGAGTATGTGGACCCACAGAGCGGGCAAATCCTCAATCTTGCAAACCTCCAAGTTGGACAATACGTTGAAGTACGGATAGTAGTGATCGTAACTGAACCCCAGCATTTTGTTTCGGTCGTTTCTCCACTACCATCGAGTGCACGATTAACTGGAGTGGATACGGGGCCATTTGACCATATGCTACAGGAAGACACGCAATTGACATTTAGTAGCATGTCTCTTACTCCTGGTATCTATGAGCAGACATATACTTTTCATCTACTCGAAACTGGCAACTATCCCATCCCCCCACTTGCTTTCCAACGTCTTGATGGCAGTGTGAGAACTATAAACAATGTTGAACAAATAGACATCGCTCCTTAATTATATTTTCATCCATAATTCTCGACAAAAAACCTGGAGTTGATTATAATTCGCTTGAGAAATTATTTGGTCCAGGTGAATTTTGAAACGACATCGCCCTATAACCCTGCTTGTCCTCGTATTAGCCTGTCTTCTGTTCGTATCGCTGGTTCCTGTTCAAGTTCCAGCGGCCCCGGAACCGATTTCTGCTTCTCGACCAGAGGTTGTCACCCTTGATGATGCACCATTTGGCCTGAATACGCACCTTGCCACACGCCATCCAAATCTAGAGACCATGCACGAACCGGCTGAACGTGTTGCACAAACAGGTATTGGCTGGGCGCGTGAAGATATTCACTGGTGGCGGATCCAACCCACATCTGACACATGGGATTGGAGTTTTACAGATAGGGCTATACAGGAACTCCTTCTTCGTGATATTGAGATTGTAGGAGTATTAGGCCATCCGCCCGGTTGGGCAACAACCTATACCAACGATGACCCTTCTGAGCACTCATTTTATGCGCCAGATCAAGCGCTGTTTGTCGAATATGCTACTGCTGTTGTTGCGCGTTACGGGAGGCACATCAAGCACTGGGAAATCTGGAACGAACCCGATAACCCGCTTTTCTGGAAGCCAAAGCCGGACTCTCATGCCTATACGCAGCTCCTGCAACAGACCGCTACAGCTATTCGTGATGTGGACCCTGAGGCAATTATTTTGTTGGGGGGAATCAACCCTTTTGACACCGACTTCCTTGAAGATATAGCTAGGGCTGATGCGTGGGATAGTTTTGATATTCTTGCCATTCATCCCTATGTGGATCCATCTGAACCAGAAATCGGTAATATTGTCGCGTCGACAGATGGTGTGCGGGCACTGGCGGAGCGTTATGGTGAGAAACCGATCTGGGTAACGGAGATTGGGTGGTCGAGTGGCCCTGGTGATCGTGATACGGTTGGTCTGGCAGATGAACAAGATCAAGCGAATTATTTGGTCCGTTCATATCTTTTGCTGTGGTACGCTGGTGTTGAACGCATCTTCTGGTATACGTTGAAGGACGATGCTCACAACCCATATGGGCTCATTACGTATGGTGATGGACGTGAGGACTATAGTGAACTCAAGCCTGCTTTCCATGCGCTGCAAACGCTTAATGAGCAGTTGAGTGGCACGGAATTCGTGGACAAACGCGATCTGTTTACTCGAACAACTATCATCGATTTTGAAACTCCGATCAAGTGGCAGTTAGGAAATGCCGCAAATGGACGTTTGAGACATACACAGGTCTTGCAACAAGAAGGACAGGTAGGTGGAAAACTTACCTACGATTTTGCAAGCACGAACAATGACTATGTCGTGTTTCTCCCCAAAGAACCTATCTCTATCCCGGACGATTCGTATGCTGTAGGTTTGTGGATCTATGGGGATGGATCGGGAAACACATTTCGCATTCGTCTTGTTGATGCTGAAGGCGAAATATTACAATATCGTTTGGGAACAATCGGATCAGCAGGGTGGCGCTTAATCCAAACTCCCATTGGTGAATCAGTGTCTGCCTGGAATCAGATCAGCAAAGATGGAAATGGTCGGCTGGACTTTCCGGCTCAGTTTCAATCGTTAATTCTCGATGATTCTTCGGATCGTTTTGTTGGTAAGGGTACTGTCTATGTTGATAACCTCACAGCTATCAGTGGCCCTGAAGCGTACAATATACAACTTCAATCTGGCGATGAGGCTGTTGATATACTGTGGGCACCTGACTCTGTTCGGGCACGGCTGGCTAGCACATCAAATACTGCAAGCCTCACACGCATTGATGGAATACAACAATCTATTGCTGCACGGAACAAGCAACTCTTTATAGATCTCGGACCCGATCCTGTCTATATACGGCACACACGCTAAGATTATCGTGCTTTATCGCTCTCAAAAGCCCTCAGTTGTCTGTACTATTTTGTTATCTCCAACTATCGAATAGGTAATTAGTACTGAAAATCGTATGTATAAGCATTCTGCGTAGTAAAGACTATAGTCTTACTCCTTCGGACATGCTATAATTGACGTACTCAGGGATAGAAACACGTCGCAGCCCTACACATTAGCTCAGTGGAACTTGGTTGGAGTGAATATGTTTAATCGGGAGACTTGGAGGCGCGAAATTAGCCACCGATTAGCTGGTTTTACCCGTAACCCGCGCCAAGAACTACAACTAGCAGGTGTTCCTAGCTTATTGGGCTACCTTGTAGTACGCACCCTAGAGCCATTCCTTGATATATTCCACCAACAACCCATCGCAGCTATTCTGGCTCTGGCCGAGATTACCCGTGGCCCAGGAGCAGATAAAATTGTCCAACGAGTTATCCGTGTTCGCTACCTATCGGTAGCGCAGTTAGATCGTGAATTGCGAACCAACCAAGATATACGTCAGGCTGCTGAACAACTATTGATCGAACTGCAAACCATCCCTCTCGCACGCCAGAAACTGAATAGCGCTCGTGAAGTGTGGCTTCGCTCGACCCTTGAGCGTGAACTAGATCTCTTCCCTAATGAATTTGTACAGCTGCGGCGTATCCTACACGATCAGTCGTGGCAACCTCGCTATGAAGCCCTGCGAGAGCTACGCCACCGCGCTGGTACCTACACACCAGCTGATCTGGTCCTGATCCATGATGGCCTTCAGGATAGTGCTGCCCATGTCCGTGCTGCTGCGGCCCGTGCGCTTGGGCTTATCGTGGAACCCCCTCCACTGTTGTTGACCCAAACGCTTATACGCTTAGCATTGCACGACAGTGATGCTGAAACGCGTTATGCTGCCACTCGTTCTATTGGCCTTTTACGCGAACACATCACGTCGCCCCAGTTACTTGATCATTTGAGAAGTTGCCTTCACGATGGAGATAGTTTTGTACGTTCTGCAACAGCACTCGTTCTGGGGCAACTGGGTGACCTCGCAAGCACGTCGACTATTATCAAGAGCCTGATCAAACTTCTGGACGATGCTGATGTCTACACCTGTGAGGCTGCGGCTCGTGCGCTTGGCCAGCTTGGTTCGGCAGCAGCAACCTCAGAAGTACTTGATGCATTGACGCGAACAGCACAAAGTGGGGACCTGAATGTTCATGAGGCAGCAATCGACTCTATTGCTGGCTTGCGAGACTTGCGTGCTGGAGTCGTGTCTATAGCAGCCTCTGCCTAAACCCCTCTGCTCAATCATCACTGTGTACTCCTTCTTTTGTATGTACTATACCTCGCCCAAAACAACAAAAGCACACGTTATTGTGTGCTTTGCTGACCATTATGGCGGGGAGGGTGGGATTCGAACCCACGAGGGGATTGCTCCCCTAGCGGTTTAGCAAACCGCCGCACTAGGCCTCTATGCGACCTCCCCATTGTGTAATCAGGCCCCAGTAGCCAGCAAACAAGCAAACCACCAGACCCTGACTACTGTACTGGAGGAGAGAGTGGGATTCGAACCCACGGGCCTCTTCGGCCAGTCGTTTTCAAGACGACCGCATTCGACCACTCTGCCATCTCTCCGACGTATTCAGATGTGGCAGGCGGGACAGGAATCGAACCCGCAACCTACGGTTTTGGAGACCGTTGCTCTGCCAATTGAGCTACCCGCCTAATTAGCGCGTATCATACCATAATGCGTGTTTCTCCGCAAGCAATCATCCCTGAGTTCACAAAATACACATATCTGTTCTGTTATCTGAACTTTAGCAAGCAAAGGTTCTATTTGACACAGTGTATCATTTGTGTATCATATACTAAGACTATGCATCAAATTCTCTTGTCTATTTGTGATAAAAAAGGAGTACCAAGACATGCATGCCCAAAAACAGCGTGCTAATAAGCCATTTGTATCAATAGTTATCACACTTATCCTGATGATGGTGCTCGCTGCCTGCGGTGCTGGCAACGACACTGCCGCTACTGGTGAGGATACACCTGAGCAAGCTGCGGATGCTGAGACTACAGATACCACAACAAACACTGATGAAGGTGATGACCACGCCGAGGGTGAGGAACACAGCGATGAAGGTGATGACCACGCCGAGGGTGAGGAACACAGCGATGAAGGTGATGACCGCGCTGAAGGTGAAGAGCACAGTGATGAGGCTGGACACAGCGAAGGTGAAGAACACAGCGATGAGGCTGGCCACGCCGAAGGTGAAGAACACAGCGATGAGGCCGGCCACAGCGAAGGTGAAGAGCACGACCACTCAGAAGGCGAAGAGCACGATCACAGCGACGAGATGGCTCTAGGATCACTTGAAAACCTTACCGCTATTGAAGATGGTCAGACAGCCAATGTCGTAGCAACAACTAATATCGTTGGTGATATCGTGCAGCAGGTGGCTGGGGATAGCATTAATCTCACCGTGCTTATACCAGCCGGCGGTGATCCACACTCATTTGAACCAACCCCGCAGGATGTTGCGACAGTGGCTGAGGCAGATCTGGTCTTGGTGAATGGCCTGGGCCTAGAGGAATTTCTTACACCACTGATCGAAAATTCTGGTGTAGACACCAATCAGGTTCTTTCTGTCTCTGATGGGGTAGCAACCATTGCTTTCGAAGGTGAACATAGTCATGACCACGGTGATGAAGGGCACGACGAGCATGGCGATGAAGGGCATGATGAGCATAGTGATGACCATGGTGATGAAGGGCACGACGAGCATGGCGACCAACACAGCGAGGGTAAGCTTGATGCAGAGCACGCGTGTTTTCACATGGCGGATGGCCCTGAACAAGCCATTACTGCAACCAACGAAACCACTGGAAGCGCTACTGCTGGTGAAGGCACACACGTCCGTTTGGATGTAACACTAACAGAAGCGGAAACAGGCTTTGGTGGCTACTTCACCTACACTGCGGAAGAAGATGCCGAATATGTGTTTTTTGCCGACAGCCCTGTCACGGTCAATCTGATTGATGCTGATGGTGCTGAGCAGAGCAGTGAAATGATGGTTGAAGAATCTGATCTCGCCGGATGTGAAGAGATCGTAGAAGCAGCCGTATTCGATCTCTCGGCCGGTGAGCATGTTTTGAATATCGTTGGTGCAGAAAGTGATGCTGTACGTCTGGTAGTGGAGGAAGTTGGTCACAGCCATGATCATGGTGATGAAGAGCATAGCGATGAAGCAGGTCATGGTCATAGCCATGGGAGTGAAGACCCGCACGTCTGGTTTAGCCCTGAGAACGTGATGGTCTGGACAGAGAACCTTGCAGCTGCTCTTGGTACCGTCGATCCAGCCAATGCCGAAACCTACACCACAAACGCTGAAAGCTACATGGCTGAATTGGAAGAACTCGATGCAGAAATCAAGGAACAGATCGACCAGATACCAGAGGAGAACCGTGAGTTGGTCACTGACCATGATGCACTAGGCTATTATGCTGATCGCTACGGTTTTGAGCTGATCGGTGCGGTAATTCCTTCCTATAGCACGTTAGCTGAACCTTCTGCTCAGGAACGTGCTGAACTTGAGGAAGCCATTGCAACATTTGATGTTCCAGCTATCTTTGTTGGCACCACCGTCAATCCTGATCTCTCAGAGCAGGTGGCACAGGATACTGGTATTGAACTTGTAGCAATCTACACTGGCTCACTCAGCGAGGAAGGTGGTCCGGCGGGAACATATCTTGAAATGATGCGGTACAATACACAAGCTATCGTCGATGGTTTGATGCCGTAATACACTCGAACTGGAGGGGCGCACCACATCGCTGGTTAGCCCCTTCCACAAATTATCTTTACCATGCTTGGCATGAGGGTTCGCCAGGAGCGAAAGTGAGTCACACGTGCAGTCCCCTGTAGAAACAACAATCTCATCACACAACCACACTCAGCAGAATACGCAGCGCGTTGGATCTCCGACAACTACATTGGAAGTGGACCAACTCACAGCGCATTACGATGGAACAGTAGCGTTAGACAATGTTTCATTTTCTTTCCCGTTGGGTGAGCGTATTGCGGTGGTTGGTCCCAATGGCGCCGGCAAAAGCACGTTGTTCAAAGCCATGACTGGCCTGCTCACACCCACACGCGGTACGGTGCGTATTGCAGGTCAGCCGCTCCGTCGCTCGACCGATATTGCCCACGTGCCGCAACGTAGCGTTGTTGATTGGACGTTTCCCGTGAGTGTGGCTGATGTGGTGATGATGGGACGCACGGGTAGGCTTGGGTTGTTGCGCTGGCCTCGTGCACGAGATCGAACTGTTGTGCAGAACTGTCTCGCCATGGTGCATATGACCGATCTGGCCAACCGTCAGATCGGTGAGCTATCTGGTGGTCAACAGCAACGGGTCTTTATTGCACGGGCACTTGCCCAGGAAGCAACGCTTATGTTGATGGACGAACCCCTGACTGGTCTTGATGTCACGTCGCAAGAAGAAATTCTGACCATTATTGCCGAACTCAAAGATCAAGGTGTGACCGTTCTTGTGTCAACCCACGATCTCAATCAAGCTGCTAACAGTCATCACTACGAGGAAGTGGTATTGCTCAACAGAGAGCTGGTTGGCGCAGGCAAGGCTCAGGACGTGCTTACCCCAGAGCAGCTTACCAAAGCTTATGGTGGCCAACTTCGCTGGATTACCACAGACCAGGGCACAATGATACTTGCTGATAGTTGTTGCGGACATGGGAATCATCACTAATGGAAGACCTGCTCAATTTTTTGCTTGAGCCAATCCGCTTTGAGTTTATGGTACGTGGCATGCTTGCGGCGATCATGGTTGGGATTGTTTGCGCTGTTATCGGAACCTTTGTGGTACTCCGTGGGATGGCCTTTCTTGGGGATGCTTTAGCCCATGCTATTCTGCCAGGTGTTGCCATCGGCTACTTGGTAAGTGATGGCAATACGGCGACTCTTTTTTGGTGGGGTCTTGGTGCTGCTCTAATTACCTCAATAGGGGTTGGAGGCATTACCAAAGGAGCACGGGTCAAAGAAGATACGGCTATTGGTGTGATGTTTGTCTCGATGTTTGCGCTCGGGATCGCCCTTATCTCCGGGGTACGCAGTTATGCTGTCGATCTCACCCATCTCCTCTTTGGTAATGTGCTGGGCGTTTCAAATACCGATCTCTGGTTGGTTGGTATCTTTGGCAGTATTGTGGTGATCATGGTTCTCTTATTCTACAAAGAATTTGTCACTATTGCCTTTGACGAAGTACATGCCACCACGATTCGCCTACCCGTCAATATCTTCAACTATGTGCTACTGGTCTTGATTGCGATTGCGATTGTCGTGTCGCTCCAAACCGTCGGTATCGCGCTGATGCTTGCAATGCTCGTGAACCCTGCTGCGACGGCCTTTCTCCTCACCCGCCGCCTCCCGACTATGATGGCGTTGGCGAGTCTTTTTGGTGCGCTGTCAGGCGTTATCGGTCTCTATCTCTCGTTCTACATTAGCATCGCCTCTGGTGCAGCCATTGTGCTCGTCTCAACCGGATTTTTTGTGCTGGCTTTCCTCTTCGCTCCACAGCGTGGATGGGTTTCGAGACTGTTTCGTGGCAGTGGTCCGTGATAAGGTGAATTTAGTCTTTCTTTCAACCCAGCATCATTGCTGTGAGTTTGGTATACTAAACACAGTTAACAAACGCCACGATTCGTGAGGTGCTGTTATGGGTAATCCTTTCCCTGGAATGAATCCCTGTCTGGAAGACCCAGCCATATGGCCGGATGTACATCAGCGTCTGATTACATATTTGTCTGATGAACTCCAATCACATATTCGCCCACAATACAACGCACGAATTGGCGAACGAGTGTACCTGGTTGAGATGCCACGAAATGTGTATCCTGACCTCACGATTGTGCGTCGCCCTGATCCACCACGGAAAGAAGGAGATGTTGCAGTTGCTGTCAAGACAGAGCCTCCTGCTGTTGATGAACCGCTGGTGCTAACTATCCCCCCCGGTGAGCATCGTGAGCCTTTTTTAGAGATATTACATGGAGGAACTGGTGAAGTTGTCACGGTGATAGAGGTCTTGAGTCCGGCCAACAAAGCTCCTGGTGCAGGCCGTGATCTGTACTTGAAAAAGCAACACGAGATTCTCAATAGTCGTGCACACCTGGTTGAAATCGATCTGTTGAGCACAGGTCTGGCAACGGTAGCAATCCCTGCGGAAAGTTATCGGTCATTGCCATACTGGCGGTATTTGCTGTGTGTAAGTCGTAAGCCCTTCAACGACAAGCGCGAAGTCTACACTATTCCACTCTCCAAAGCGCTACCACGCTTTCATACCCCGCTCAAGATGCCCGATCCTGATGTCACTATCGATCTTCAGGCGGTACTCAATCGTTGCTATAACAATGGCGGCTATGATGACTTTGTTGATTATCGTCGTCCACCCCATGCGCCTGTTACTCCCGAAGAGCAGTTCTGGATGAATGCGATGTTGGAGCAGGGTGGGCCCAAGAAAGCGTAAATCAACTACAACGCTAATTCCACAAAACCACTCAGTCATGGTACCATTTTACCTAGAATAAACGACAAAAGCACTGTATAGATAACGAGGATACTATGCCAGGCAACAGCATTGGACACATATTTCGGCTCACCACATGGGGCGAGTCGCATGGCCCGGCGGTTGGTTGTGTTGTCGATGGCTGCCCCGCAGGGTTGCCCCTGTGTGAGGCCGACATTCAGCACGACCTTGACCGGCGGCGTGTTGGGCAGAGCAAAGTAACCTCCGCCCGTCGTGAAGCCGATGAGGTGCAGATTCTCTCCGGTGTCTTCGAGGGACGCACGACCGGCACCCCGATTAGTATGGTCGTCTTTAATACCAACGCCCGTTCGCAGGACTACGACGACATCAAAAAGCTTTACCGTCCTGGCCACGCCGACTACACTTGGGACATGAAATATGGCTTTCGTGACTACCGTGGTGGTGGTCGCTCGAGTGCACGTGAGACGATAGGGCGTGTTGCGGCGGGAGCGATTGCCAAAAAGCTTCTCGTAGATGTTGGTGCCCAAATCATTGCCTGGACGGCCCAGATGGGTGATCTGTATGCTCAGGAGATTGATGAAGAAGAGATTGAAAGAAATGTGATGCGCTGCCCGGATGCTGCCATCGCTGCCCAGATGGTTGCCCGTGTGGAGCAGGCCAAACGGGATCGCGAGTCGTTGGGGGGCGTCGTCGAGGTGCGTGCGCGTGGTGTTCCGCCAGGGTTGGGGGAGCCAGTCTTTGATAAACTCCAGGCCGATCTGGGCAAAGCCTTCTTTAGCATTCCTGCAATCAAAGCGGTGGAGTTTGGCGAGGGTATCGATGCAGGGCTGATGCGTGGCTCAGAGCACAATGATCCGTTTATACAACTTCCCGATGGGAGTATCGGCACCGCCAGCAATCATCATGGAGGCATCCTGGGTGGCATTAGCACCGGCGAGGAAATCACTGCCCGGCTTACCGTCAAACCACTGGCATCTATCGCGCAGACACAGCAAACCGTCGATCAGGAGGGTACGCCCACAGACATTGTGGTCAAAGGCCGACACGATCCCACCGCGCTGCCTCGGCTTGTGCCGATTGCCGAAGCAATGATGGCGCTGGTTTTGGCCGATCATCTCTTGCGACAGCGGCTGGCGCGGTGGGGTGACTAATCAGAGCATTAAGTGTTTTGCGCGACCCGTTTGATGTAGTCCAGATTGTCGCGGATACGTTCTCTTAAAGGGTGGTCGGTCGAGAAATCCTCAAACGATACCCAACCATCATAATTGACGACACGGAGTGCCTGGAAGAGGGCGTTCATGTCAACAATGCCTCTTGAGATGGGGGCCCAACTTGCCTTCCACTCCACGCTACCATCCGCACGCGTCCCGATAGGCTTCCACTGGGCGTTCTTCAAGTGCACATGGGCCAGATAAGGACCAAGGACCTCGAGCCCCAGTCGATATTGCTCATAGCCTTCGTACACCATATTGCCAGCGTCGTGGATAACTCCCACATAGCGCGGATCGAAGTTGCTCAGAAACGCTGCCGCCGCACTCGCACTCGGAGTAAGATTGTCCATATGAATTTCGATGAGGGCACGGACGCCATACTGTTTGGCCAACTCAATCACATCGCGGTATTGTGCCAAACTCCTGTCGCGCATATAGGTGTAGCTCTTACTGCCATCGTACTTGGGGACATTGACCCGCAATTGGGGTGCTCCCAATCGTGCTACTCCGCGCATCGCCTGTTCAACTGCCGCCAGGTTTTCACAAGTAACATATGTTCCAACAGAAGGCATCTCCAAACCTGCTTCCTCGGTGAGTGATCTGATCTGTGGAGCATCCTGCACAAAGGTTGAGAGTGGCCAGGTGCATTTGTTTCCCGCCCAGAAACCGGGTGTTCCATCAGGTGATGGCTGTTGATCGACCACGCGCCACTCGATCCCATGGTAGCCCAGCGCACGCATCTGTGTTAAGGCCTCTTCGGGTGAAAATTCGGGCAATCCAACCGTGAAAATTGCAAACTTCATAGCATTCTCCGTCTATTTGACGTCAATGTCAGGCAGTGTATTGAGGAGCTTTCTCAGGGCGTGGATTGCCACTTGCATGCCATCAGCACCACTCACACCACCGGAAGGGCCAGCGATTTTGAGATGTGGTTCCAGTGTGAGGAAGCCCTCATAGTTGCGTTCAACCAGAGTTGTCAGCAGCTCGGGAATGGCGCCATCGCCCTCACCAGCAGGACAAACCGATCCGTCAGCAAATACGGCATCCTTGATATGGATGTGGATGGTGTCATTGGCGAGCAGTGGCCACGCCTCTTCCATCGGTCGCACCCCAACCTGTACAAAGTTGGCTGGGTCGAAGGCCATCCACAACGCAGGCGAGGCGATTGACTGCATCAGATCCTGACAGCGTTGTGGTATGTCACCATAAATGTCTTTCTCGTTCTCGTGTACCAACATGACACCGGCCTGTTCGGCACGCTTGGTCAATTGTCCCATCCGTTCAAGAATTTCCTCACGATTCTGAGCAGCTTGGTCTTGTGCTACAAAAAAAGAGAACACCCGAATCAATCGTGTGTTAAGTGATTCTGCGGCGGCGATAGCACGCTCCAGGCGTTCCATCTCAAAAGTGGGTGGCTGGTCCAGGTCGGATTTGCCAATGGGGCTACCAATGGCTGAAACACCAAAGTTCCGTTCATCTAACATTGTTCGTGCCTGTCGAAGTTCGTTGTGGTCGAGGTCAAGCACGTTTTTGCCCCACGCACCGCGCAGTTCCAGATGGTGTACGTTCTCGGCGGATAGTACTTCAAGTTGTGTGGCAAGATCATCAATGATCTCATCACCAAACGCACTAAGCGTAAAAGTAGCAGCAGGCATAGGGACCTCCACTTCACCTGCAATAAAGCATGTTATCAAAAATGTTTACACCATATATGATATAGCACAGAGAGTACATGTCAAGTTTCTGGAAGCTAGAGAGAAAAAGACCGACACCCTCCGATAAACATATCGAAGGGTGTATCATTTGGGTGATTTAACGAAATGTTAGGCTACGTGGCAAAGAGTTGGCTCGTATCACTGCTGAATGAGTGGCAAATACACACGTGTACTACCACCTAACCCTCCTGGATCATAGATAATAGTATCGACTTCGGTTCCAACCGACTCGTTGTTGGCCGTATCGCGATAGCGTACGTACACACGCGCCGTAGCTCCTGGTGCGGTTGGTGCAAGCTGCCAGGAGATATTTTGGGCAAATGGACGCCAGGTTGCCCCTGCAAAAGAAGGATCATTGCTGATCAAGATATCTTTGATGTCACTGAAATTCTCAATACCTTCGCCCTGGTAGGCAGTAAAGGATAACTGTACATCAAGACTTGCTGTGCGGGCGGCACCGTCATTGATTAGGACAATCCCTTCCGGTGGAATGGGATCAACACGTGGTGTTACTTCCGTGCTCTCCAGCACGGCACTGCGATGATTCTCATCATCAATGGCAATCAGACGGTAGTAGTAGGTTTGCTCATTGGTGGCAGAGTCGCTATAAACACCGGTGAGTGGCAATTCTGCTGATCGCAGTATCCATGGTCCCTGCTGTGATGTTGCGCGATACAAGAGTATTTGTTCATACTCCGCTTTGACATCATAGCTCAGTTGGACGGCACCATTTTCTGGTATGGCATGAAGGAATTCAGGGGCTTCAATCTCATCATCATCAGGGTTTAAGGGGTCTTGACCATGAAGGAGCACTTCTGAGCCATCGTTTTCGCCGCCACCGTCTGTGTCTGAATTCAGCGGATCGGTCCCCGAAAAGTATTCACTCAATGTATCGAGGCTGTCAAGATCAGGGTCACCGTTGGGATCACTCACACCCGTCTCTTCCTCAAATGGATCGGGTAGCCCATTCCCGTTGCTATCGGCCCCTTCCAGAACTGCAAACGAACCGAGCGCTTCACGCTGAAATGCTCCACTGCTTACCCGTACCTGCACGCGGTAGGCTCCCTCGTCCTGTGGTTGAGGATTGTCACCTTCTTCCTCAGTAGGTGCCACTGTGTTAGCCTGATTGACACGAGTATACAGACCTGCATACATACCATCGCCAGATGCTCCATCACCGTTTTGTCCATCATCAAGAAGCGGTACGATAGTAGTGGTTCCATCAGGTGCGGTCACAACCGCCTCTACTGGAAGGTTAGGCAGTGGTTGTGAGTCGGATACAAAGGCGTAGATTGGTACCGTATTTCCGGTGAAGAACTGCTCATCCAATCGATCTGGCAAGAGTAATTCAATACTCAAGGAGGATGGACCGCTGGCCACGACCTGATAGTTTATGCCACTTTGCTGCGATAACTGAGCCTGTGGCTCAACAAAGCTAAATTGTACGAGCATTGTCCATTGACCTGGTGTGGGATTGGGAATACGCCATCCAACATGTCCACTCCGTTGGTCGTTGAAATCGTATGGTTGTGTATTCGAACTAATGATATTCCCATCAGGGTCGCGTAGTTGCAGTGAACCAGTAATGCCACTTTGCCCGACCCAGTCGAGTGCAAAGAGCACTTCAGACATGCTCTCGTCTACAACAACTGTCTGCTCGTCAGTATCCCCTAATGCAACGGTATCTTTTACAATACGGAGTCGCTCGCGTCCTTCGCTTTGTGCCTGGGCGTACTCATACACATTCCCCAGATCCAATGCTGAGTCGGTGGGAGTTGCGCTAGCCTGGGCGAGACTTGCATCATTAAGTGAACTGACAAAAACGTCGTTATAGAAGAACAGGCCACCGGTCGCCGTTGCAATGTCCTGCATCAGCGTTTCATTTGAAGCAGGACCAAAGGCAATGGATGTGACCGGGCAGCCAGTCGCTACTACGTCAGCTTCGACTGATGACCAGAAGGCCTCACTATTCTCCATACCATCTGACAGCAAGACAAATGAACAGCGTGGGTTGCCTGTTGAGGTATTGTTCCGCTGGTCTGCCGCTTCTTGCATGCCATCGCCAATACTGGTGGTGCCAGATGGTCCTAACTCGTTGATGTATGCTTTGGCATCGTTACGAACATTGAGATTAACACTTTCCATGTCAAATGGGTTAGGTGTTACGTTACCATTATAGGGGACGACCGCGAGCCCATCATCATTGCGGGTAATATCAACATAGAAGTTGGCTGCGTCTTGTGCTGCAGACATCTTGTTACCTTCACCCATCGAACCGGAGCGATCTATGACTAGCGCATGGTCCAGATTGTCTGCGGTGTAGGTAACACTGTCAGCATTGGAATCGACAGCGATTGGTGTAGTTGTGCCTGGTTCTTCAAGTGTGATCTCCAGATCATAGGTTCCATTCGAGCCCTGAACAGGTGCCTCAATAACGAGCCAGTATTGTTCCTGAATGAATCCACCTGCGGTAACGAAGGCAGGAACGCCATTGACTTCGGCATTGAAGTCGCTGATGGAGAGACCGGCGACGACTGGCGCAGTTGGCGAACCATTGGTTACCAGCACCTGGGCCAGGAATTTGCCTGGGGTCCCTGCTGGGCCAGCGTAGGCTTCGGCGTCGTTGTTGGGCAACCTGATGTCGATCACTGGATCGTCGCAGGAGAGGGTGATATCCACATCGTTGGATGCGTTACCAAGACTCCCTGCAATCGCCACTATTTTGGTGATGCCATCGTTTAGAAAGCTTTGAGTCCAGTTGGCACCACTGCCTTCGACATGTGTCGCAAATGCTGAACCCTTTTGTGTCACGACATGGTAGAATGCGGGATCGCTGGCACTGCTCTGGAATGATGCACTCACGACCGGACAATCGCTTCCAGGTGTCGCCTCATAGTATGCGGCACCATAGCGTTCGATATCCTGGTTCAAGAAGGTGGCGGGAGAACCAATACTGATGGTGTCACCATTAGCAGGTAGTAATGGGCCATACTGAGCTGGATTCCCTGCCTGATCTTCATCAATGTAGTTGTATGAGCCATCAGGAACACCTGTCAGGTCTTTCGTCCAGTTCGCAACAGTAAAACGGCGAAACGCTGTGTCGAAGTTGGTACCTGCCCCAAGCCCATTCAATGTCTGATTTATGGCAGCAATATTATCGGTCGTTTCAGCGGCCTGCCAGAGTTCAAGAAAGGCATCTACCCCTAGCTCAGGCTCGGTGGCCGTCGTACCATATTGCTCACTAAAGTATTTCCACCAGAGCGCCGAGTTATACCGCATAGGCTCGCTGGTAATGTCTTCGTTCGTCGAGGTAAGATATCTGTTTGCTTGTTGGTTGAACGAGAATGGTGCTGTTGAAGCAGCTTCATCCCAATTGTCAATCTCGTCAAACGCCATATCTTCCATTGCACGCGCAGTACCCTCACGAAACCACCCCCCATTTGATCGGTCAGTATCGTGGTTGTATTGCACACGATGGAAGAGTTCATGTCCCAGGACTAACTGGACCATCAACTCAGATATTCCAAAACAGCCGCGGTGTGTGGTCATAACATTGCGACTTTGCCAGGTTCTACCATTACAATTAGCATCGTTAGTCAACTGGACTTCGAGTTTCCCCGTGTAGGCTGGTTCGTTAAAGCCAAAATCGTCAGTATAACGATCCCAGTAGGCTTGTACCTGATCGGCAGCGACAATGGCCTGTGCCGCAGTTACATTGTCTGAGTCATAGTAAACACAAAATTCTGGACGCTCGATAATATCGTCCAGATCGGTGGGTGCAGCGGGGCATCCAGCTTGCTGAAGAGTAGATGCCTGTTCAGCCTGCGATGGTGCAGCCTGACTGTGTGGGAGCGGTTGACCAATCACAAATGTGATGAGTAACAAGGTGCTCAAGAGCAGGGACATACGTGCAGAGGAATGTTGACGTGGCATTATGTTCGACTCCTTTTTTCATCAATGCACTTCTATAATCACGTCGTTGGGCAACAAGAATGCAGATAATCAAACATGTTGATTACCATCGATATGACCTTTAGGTAGCATGTTGGTGGGTCGGGCCACATTGAACCGTTTTTTAGACTACCTCCTTTAGCGTCGTAGGGTGGGAATACCTACGTTTTGCTACATTGCGATCCACGGACATTCAAGGATCGATCCGACTACGCATCAGCTTCAACGGTGGTGCTTCATATTTTGGGATTTTGGCTCATGGGATGGGCAAAAATGCTATTGCTTCTTTTTGAGATGTAGCATGAATCTACCTACTACCCTAATACAGTCACCCCCATTACAACGTTCAATCCGTCTCCTATCACTATGACGAGGCAGACATGCATATTCTTTCCTAAAACAACGAGTTTCTGGAAACTGGTATAATTGGGCACTTATGGAAGAACAACATATGGCCGATATTTCAAAGGATCGTACACCTGCCTCACGCTGGGGCCGTGTGAGCCGGGCGACTCTGCTGCGAGTGTTGCCAGGACTTGTGGGAGCATTGCTCTTTGTGGTGTTTGTCACGCGTAGTGCACTACCTGCAAATGTTGCACCACTTGTCGTAGGTCTATTGGCGGTCGTGCTGGCAGCGACGATTGCCGTCCAACCACCCGTTGTGCGGATGTGGCGACGGGTACTGGCCTGGCCTGGATTGGCACACACGTTGTTGATCGGTGGCGTTGTCGCCGTAGGAGCGGGGCTACGTTTCTGGGGTTTGCGCTTTGGGCTTCCCTACCTCGACCATCCCGATGAGTGGGCGGTGGCTGACCGTGCGGTGGCGATGCTCCAAACCGCTGACTACAACCCACGCTCGTTTATCTACCCGACGCTGTACACCTATCTCCAGGTCCTTGTCGCGGGGGTGCATTTTATTGCTGGCGTTGGTGCTGGTTTGTATGAAACGGTCGACGATATCGACCCGGCGCATTACTATGTCTGGGGTCGTGCGTTCACGGCTGTGCTGGGCAGCGCAACGGTTCTACTGACATATGTCCTAGGGCGCATGTTGTATAGCCCGATGGTGGGGCTGCTGGCAGCGCTCTTTCTGGCGGTGTACCCCTCGGCAGTGGGCGACGCACATTATATTACGACTGATACACCATCGATGTTTTTTACCCTGCTGGCCTTTGTACCCATCACGTGGATGGCCCTCCGACCGCCCGAACGCAACGCAGATCGTTTGGCGCTTGCCCTCATCGCGGGTTTCTGTGTCGGGCTGGCGATGGCGACCAAGTACAACGTAGTCGTGCTGATCGTACCGCTGATGGTGGCGCTCATTGCGATGGCGCGTCGCCAAACGGCACCAAAGCATCCGCGCTACACCACGGTGCTGTCGGGCAGTGCCTATAGCTTTGCAGGTGTGATACTCGGGTTTACACTGGGAACGCCTTTCTGGGTCAGCGAACTCCCAAATATGCTGAACGATGTTGCTTCTGTTCTCGTCCATTACCGCTTTACTGGACACCCCGGTGCTGAATCGTCACAACCGGCGCTTTTCTACTGGGGGGCGTTTCTCAACGAAAGTGCGCTGGTGGCCTGGGCGGGGCTTGGGGGCCTGGTGCTGGCGTTTGTCCGTCGGCACACATCTGATGTGCTGCTGCTGGCATTTGCAGTCCTCTATTTTATTCAGATGAGTGGTGTGACGGTCGTGTTCTTCCGCAACGCGATGCCGTTTTTGCCCTTCCTGTGCTTACTCGCTGCTATGGCGGTTATGGCCCTGATCGATGTTTACCAGTCGCGGGTGTCTGCCACATCTGAGCGCCCAAAACGAGGTATTGCCTTCTCGTCGCATCCGATTGTGTTGTTGGTGGTCTTTGCTGTAATGTTTTCCATCCAACCACTCTCGCAAGCAGTGTATGAAGACTGGCTGCGTGCCCGTCCGACGACGCGCATTCTGGCGACGGAATGGGTCGCGCAGAATGCTCCCGAGGGATCGCGTATCTGGCTGGAGGACCAAACGCTTGTCTTGTCCAACCGCTTCCAGGTCGAGGGCGGCCAGCCGATGACCAGCAACTCACCAGAATGGTATCAGGAAAATGGGTTTCGCTATCTCGTGGTGAATGATGATGTTGCGGCCAATGCCCCAGAGCAGTTGGCACCGTTTGGTAATCCCGTGGCCGAGTTCGTCCGCGACGACCGCTACGGCCCATTGTTGAGCATTTATGCGACGGGCGCTGGTGATGTCGCAGACGATGAGCGAACGCCTTCTGGTGCAACGCTTGGTGGTGGTGTGATGGTGCTCGATGGCTATCGACATGCCGGTGAAGTGCAGGCAGGAACAGCACTACGGTTGGCGCTGTACTGGCAGGTGGTTGAGTCGCTGACCCAGGATTATGTGGTATATGTGCATCTTGTCGATGATGAAGACAACAAGGTGGCGCAGCGCGATGTCCCACCGCTCAATGGCTCACGACCCACGAGTAGCTGGCAGGCCGGTGAACTCATCCGTGACGATCAGGATTTACCTGTGTCGGGAGAGGTGACTCCAGGAACCTATCGCCTACTCGTGGGCATGTACGATCCACAGACGCTGACGCCCTTGAATGATGCTGGGCCGATTGAACTTGGCGAAGTGGTTGTGCGATAGAAAGAAGGGGCAAGGGCGCTCTTGTGAGCGCCCTTTGTTTAGTTATTTACTCGTTGGCTCCCACATCGGGTGGTTGTGCAAAACCCGCGTAGTCAGGGTCGACTTGCGTGGCGCAGGTGTAGGCATCAGCACCATTCTGCCGACAAAGGAGATAGCCTTTGGTCAGTTGTTGCGCTTCCACGAGTTCTTGCTCCAGATCCTCACCCTGAATGGCGCGATCCACGGCCCGATAATACCAAAATTCATCAATGGGAACATTGTCGGCATCCTGGGTAGACAACCCGACAGGTGGTTGCTCAAGGGCCTCGCGATAGGCAGTGTAGACTTCTGCGGTGCCGGGACGGGCCTGGGCGAGAAACGTCTCGGATTCAGCCACGGATACACGGGCAGGAAAACTCCCAGTAAAACCAAGAGGATAGCGACTAAGATAGGTGATCCAGTGCCAGCAGGCATCGACCTGGGTGGTTTCCGCAGAGATATAGAGTCCGGTGATATTGATACTCGTGGAATCGATGGGGTGGTCATTGAGCGGTGGTGGAGCCGATGCGATGGTGAAGTCCTGCGCTGGCCCTCCTATGACGTCGAATGGATGTAGCCACATCCCTACACGCCCTTCGCCAAGGAGTTGAAATGTATCGTTATCAAAATCATCTGGCATGTGGCCAATCAAGCGCTCGTGCGGCGAGGAGGCCTTGATAAGATCGATGTAGAATCGGCTGGCTTCGATGACCGATGGGTCGGTAAAGTTCGGTTGTGTATGGTTATTGGTGGCCAATGCTGCTCCAAATTGACTCAGGAAGTAGCGCAGATCGTTGACCTGGTGGAAGCCAGCGGCAGCATAGCCATACTGTTGTTCACTATCATTCTCGCCAGTTAGTTGTTGGGCTGCATTGAGGAAGTCATCCAATGTCCAACTGGCATTGGGTGGCTCAAGACCAGCGGTCTCAAATGCATCTTTGTTATAGCTCAAAGTTTGGAGTGTGATGGTACTGGGAAGACCATACAAACCACCACGCTGTTGGAAGGGCGCGAGTAGCCCTGCCGGATAATCCTCTTGATCAAAGGTCGCATCAGTGTCAATCAACGGTTGTATGTCCTGGATTGCAGTAAGTTCATCAGTGTGAGGTGCTCCCCACGTGGCAAAACAATCGGCACTGGTCGCAAGCTCACTGATGTTGGGTAACTCACTCGAAGACCTGGGAGATACAACTTCGACAAAAAGGTCTGGATTATTGTCATTGAATGTATCTGCCAAATCACGTAGTGCTACAGTATCAAAGCCAGCATCTGCATTAAAAATAATAGTGCTCGTATCTTCTGCTGATGCGTTGGGGACGGAGGTTGGTACAATCACTGCTCCAATTTCTGGAGTTGCCGATTGCCCTGAGTTTATTTCGGTGAGGCGTTCCTCGAAGGTACTTTGGGCTGCACGGAGGGCTTCGCCAGGCGTTTGTTCATTGCTCATCACACGGTTAGTAGCAGTGTTAAGGGTCTGAAACAAGCTCCCAAGCATCTGATAGTCTAAAGTGGTCGATGTTCTGGGGATATCCAAAGCTGCCTGGATGGCGGCATTCGTATCTTCATCGATGTTATCCCAGTAGCCAGTTTGTTCAGCAATTGAACGGCGTGCTGGTATGCTAGTAATGTCACTGGTCTGCTGGAATGGGCTGTCAATCTGTTGTTGGCTGATGAAAGAGAGCCAGCGCCAAGCTTTTTCGGGGTGCTGGGTTCCTGCACTCATCACCAACCCCTGGGCAGGGCTGCCGAATGGCAGTTGGAGATATGGGTAGGGGAGAATGCCGATCTCAAATGGCGGGCTTTCCGGTGTATCACTACTGGCCAGAATATCCGCATTCCACATCCCCACACGTTGATCAAGCACAAGTTCGGTCGCCTGCTCAATATCCAATTCCTGGTCGTTGTGGTCAACAAAGAGTGCTCCCATATCTGCCAGAGTCTCCAATCGTTCAAGTGCAGACACGATGGTTTGGTCATCCAGTTGAATATCTTCAGCAGGCGTTTGCAGCGGGTTGATACCTGTTTGGTCTAGCTCACTAAGAAGAAACAGAGAGCCACTTCCAAACTCGAGCAGCCCGTAGACCTCAACATCATTGCCGCGAGTCTGGGCGAGTTGCTCGGCTGTCGCAAGTAGGTCTGGCCAGGACCATGTCAAGTCTGGCTGAGGTAGACCACTGGCGGACCACATATCTTTATTGTAGGCCAGTAAGGGCACTTGTATTTGTTGGGGAATGATATATGTGCTATTCCCCCGACTAACGATGTCGAGTGCACCAGGATAAAAGTCTTCTTGATCAAAACTTGCATCAGCTTCCATATGCGGAGTGAGGTCGGTCAGTAGCCCTGGTTCGATGACAGAGATGTCGACGGAGGAAAACAGCGCAGTATCAGCACCACTGACAATCCGACGGGTGTATTCGTTGAAACTTACGTCTTCCGCATTAAAATCATACAATGTCTCAATGGATACCAGTTGCACACGCATATCCGGGTTGTCAGCATTGAATTGTGTAACCAATGGTTCGTAGGCTGCACGCTCGAATTCCTGGACCGCAAAGCCAATCGTGGTGACTTCTTCTGATTGGTTCATGTTAGGAGTACGGATAGCTTGGTTGGGTGTTCCTTGTACGTTACACGCACCTATTGCGAACGACATAATAACAGCGAAGATGGAAAGTGTGTGTCGTCTTCTCAACAGAAACCTCCTCTCGGACATGAGTTGGTTGTCAAAGAAGAACGGTGGGGTACTGACCCACCGTTGTGCTGCGTGCTATTCGTCGGTTGTTTCTGCATCCTCCTGTATTGGCTGCAAAAAGCCAGCATAATCGGGATCGATCTGGGTGGCACAGGTGTGTGCGTCTGTATCAGCCTGGCGACAGGTAAGGTAGTCCTCGGTCAGTTCCTGGGCTGTGGTCAGTTCACGCTCCAGGTCCTCGCCTTGAATGGCGCGATCCACTGCTTGGTAATACCAATAGCGCTCTACCACAATCTGTTCGGAGTCAAACTCGCTTTGGTTGGCGAGGCTATCGGTCTCATTCAGTGCCTCACGATAGGCATTGTAAACCTCGATAACACCGGGACTAGCCTCAGCGGCAAAGGCATCCGACTCGACCACGGACGTGCGTGCCGGATAACGGCCTTCCAGGTTGGTAACATCCTGACTGAGGTAGTTGATCCAGCGCCAGCAGCCGTCGGCGTTTTCGGCCTCAGCCGAGATGTAGAGCCCCGTAAAATCAACACTACTCCGGTCAATCGTGCCACCAGAAAGCGGTGGTGGTGCAGAGGCAATCGTGGCATCGCCCATAGCCCCCACTGGGCCCATAGTAATGTTAAAGTTATCCAGCCACATCCCTACGCGTCCTTCATTAATCAATAGGGAGGTCTCGTTGTCCCATCCGTCGCTGGTATACCCACTCAGCTCTTCGTGAGGTGAAAACTCACCGACCAGATCGACATAGAATTTAGTCGCTTCGATGACCGATGGGTCGGTAAAGTTGGGTTGGGTGTTGTTGTCGATGGTAACCTCGGCACCAAGTTGGTTGAGGAAGTAGTCGAGGTCCTGGGTTTGTGAACTGCCTGAGGCATAGCCATACTGCTCATTGCCACCACTCCCACTGGTTAATTGCTGGGCGGCGTTGAGCATATCGTCTAGTGTCCAGTCAGCAGTGGGAGGTGCTAGACCAGCTGCTTCAAACATGGTTTGCTCATAGTACAAGGTGCGGAAGTTAACCGTGTAGGGTAGCCCATACAAGCCATCACCTTGCCGAAATGGCGCAAGTAACCCTGTTGGATAATCATCCTGATCAAAGGTCGTATCCGCATCGATAAGTGGTTCTAAGTCGAGTGTGGCGGTAAATTCATTGGTGCTCGGTGCACTCCACCAGGAAAAACAATCGGCACTTGCAGCAATGTTGTCTAAACTAAGTCCTCCTTCACCAGAAAAATCAGGTGTGGTAATTTCGACGAAGAGATCTGGGTTATTCTCATTGAAGGTGCGTGCCAATGCGCGTATGTCTCCCGCACCAAAACTACTTCCAGCATTAAAGGTGACTGTTGTAGCACCTTCCGGTGCAATGTCTGTTACTGGAGTCGAGACTACAACTGGTCCGGTATCGGGTGTTGGTTCTGGTGTTAGTGCGATCTCGGCTACATTCTCTTCAAAGGAAGTCTGGGCTTCACGCAGGGCCTCTTCAGGGTTTTGTTCTTCGCTTAGGACATTCGTGACAGCGGTGGTAATTACCTCGAAGAGGCTCGTGATATTTTGGAAGTCAATCGAGACTGGTTCTGACGGCTGTTCGACAACGGTCTGAATAACATTGGCCGTTTCTTCATCAATGTTGTCCCAGTAGCCGGTTTGTTCCGCAATCGAACGCCGTGCGGGAATAACACTGATAATATTACCTTGCTGGATTGAGTTTTCGATGTTTTGTTGACTGATAAAGGTCAGCCAGCGCCACGACTGCTCTGGATATTGCGTTCCACTACTCATCACAAAACCGTTGGTGCTTCCACCAAAAAGACTGGATTGAGTGCTCGGATATGGTAATGTGCCCACCTCAAAGGCTGGCTCCGCAGCCTCTGAACTAAAAGACAGGATGTCGGGCGACCACATCGCGGCACGTTGGTCAAGGATGAGATTCGGTAATTCATCAAAACTGGTTGTCGGATCTTCCGCAAAAATGGCTCCTGCTTCGGCCAGTGTACTCATTCGTTCAAGTGTCGCAATGACAGTCGGATCATCCAGTTGGATCTCTTCAGCCGGGGTCTGGAGGAGATTGATACCACTCTCATTAAGTTCGTTTAACAAGAAAGAGAAACCACCACCAAACTCAAGTACGCCATAGACATCAACCTCATCGCCGCGGGTCTGCGCGAGTTGTTCGGCTGCGGCGATCATATCATTCCAGTTCCAATCCATAGATGGCTCGGCGACGCCACTGGCGGCCCATAAGTCTTTGTTGTAGGAAAGCAGGTTGACCCGCATGGCGCTGGGTAGCATATAGATGCTATCTCCCTGGCTTACGGGTCCAAAGGCACCTGGATAAAAATCGTCGCGGTCAAAACCTGTGTCGGCGTCCATCAACGGTGTCAGGTCGGCAAACAGCCCGGCATCAATAGCTGAGGCGTCTACTGAGAACAGATTGGCGGTATCTGCGCCACTTACAATGCTCCGTGCATAATCAGTGGGTTCAAAGGAACCACCACTAAAATCGAATAACTCATCGATAGATACGAGTTGCACACGCATATCAGGGTTATCCGTATTGAACTGTTCAACCAGTGGTTCGTATGAAGAGCGCTCGAATTCCTGAACGGCGAAGCTAATGGTGACAGGTTCCCCAGTACTGCCATTAGCATCGCTGGCTGGTGCATCTGTATTGGAACCATTGGCACCTTCAGGATTTCCTCCCAAATTGCAGGCACTTAACACCAGCAATACAATCATTGCTACGAGGGTAAGACTACTTGTTCTTCTCAAAAGAAACCTCCTCTTGTATTGATATTATTTTAATGTATTTTAACTATGGAATATCCCCGTCGCAAGTATAGACGAGCGAACCCTTGGTTTCGTTTCATACAATTTGAAGAATGATCTGGTGGAATCGTAATAAGTGCCACTTGTGCAGTGACATTATGATAACGACATATGTGAGAACATAGGTATCTTCCTATGTTATCGGTATCCAGCGATTGACCTGTTCTATCATGTGTGCTGATAGGCTGCACGAAATCGCCGACGAGCGCGAAAGAGTCGCATTTTAACCGCTGTCTTCGAGCAGCCGATGGTTTCAGCGATCTCATGCATTGAGTGACCACGATAGGCATGCATAATAATCGGTAATCGCTCATGCGGTGGGATCTGAGCTAAGGCATCCTCGATCAGGGCAGCATCACCGACCTGTGTCTCGACAGACGTAGGCGACATGAGTAAATCTGGCTGGGTTAATGAAGTGAAATGGACTCGTTTTTGCCGTCGTAGGTAGTCATAGGCAGTATTGGTTGCGATGCGATAAAGCCATGCAACAGTGTTGGCATACGGGTCGCGTTTATGCCAGTTGCGTAATGCTTTGATAAAGCTTTCCTGACACAGGTCCTCTGCTGCTTCACGATCATGTACCAGTCGTATTAAATATGCCAGTAATATGTTGTAATACTCATCATACATTTCTTCAAAACTGATGTTACACGGAACGAGATCAGTAGTCATGAATAGAATCCTTCTCTATAGATATGCTAAAAGGCTCTACCACAAATGTTTCAACGCAATCTGATTTTCGTTGTTCTGATGCCAAAAGCTATTAATATGTGTCAATGGTTTGCTGGATTGAAATAAGCATCGTAGTAACATGACGCGGCAGGAGCAAAAATATTTCACCCAATTTTTGCCCAATTTATGAAGTATTGAACCTGGAGAATCAAAAACCGCTGTGACAATAGTGCCACAACGGTTTTGAACGTGTTCCTAATCCCTGTGTATGTGATTATTCTTCTGTGTCGAACACCCTTGGACCGGCATAGTCAGGATCGATCTGCTTGTAGCACGCTTGTCCATATTCTTCTTCATTCTGACGTGCACACTCGATATAGTCCTCAGTCGTACGTTGAGCCTCAATAAGCTCCTGTTCAAGATCTTCCCCTTGGAGGGCACGGTCAAGCGCCTGGTGAAACCAGTAGTACTCCATTGCCCATGAGCGCGAGTTGGTTGTTTCGTGCTGACTCAATGGAGCGCGATCAAGCGCCTCGCTGTAGGCTTCGTAGACTTCGAGTGTGCCGGGAGATGCCTGTGCAGCAAATGTCTCGGACTCAAGCACTGAACGGCGTGCTGGGAAGTTGGTGCTGTATGTATCAACCATTTCGGTACTAAGATGTTTCAGCCAGCGCCAGCAGGCGTCTTGTTGTTCGGTCTGGGCTGAGATGAACAGTCCGTTGGCCTGGAAATTACGTGATGAAATAGGGTTATCTCCCAATGGTTTCGGGGCCATTGCTATGGTAAATTCGTTGTCGTCACCAATAGCAATGGCAATGGGAAAACCTCCGCTGAGCCACATGCCTACACGCCCTTCACCGATGAGTTGGTAGGAGTCGTCGCCGTATGAGCTACTTTTGTAGCCCTGTAGCTCTGTGTGAGGTGTATAGTTGGCCATCAAATCGACGAAGAAGCGAGCTGCTTCAATCACCTCTGGGTCTGTAAAGTTGGGTTGTGGAAAATCGTTACTGCGTTCTATGAGTGGCTCTACAACCAACTGTTCAAAAAAGAAATGGGACTCATGGGTTGGTGAACTAATGATAGCGAGACCATATTGTTTGGTATCACCCTGTCCAGAACTCAATTGTTCGGCAGCGCTCAGGAAATCGTCCATTGACCAGTCAACTTGTGGTGGTTCAAGCCCAGCAGCCTCAAACACGGTCTGGTTGTAATGTAATACATCAAACTGGACAGTATATGGCAGTCCATGCAGTGCAGAATCATTCTGAAATGGTACTAAAAAGGATGATGGATAATCGTCTATGGGAAAACCGGCGTCGGCATCAATCAGTGGTTGCAGATCCAGGGTCGTCGTCATGTCTGAAGAAAAATCGCTGTTTGCTACAAAACAGTCTGCACTGCTCGCGAGTGATTCGGTGCCGTCGCCTTCGCCAAGCATCTGATGATCCAGGACTTCGACAAAGATATCAGGATTATTCTCTTGAAATGCCAAAGCTGCCTGCTGAAAACTTGTGGGGTCACCAGAAAAAGCCCCAAAGCGGATGGTTGTGGCCCCATCAGGAGCCGCATTGGGAATGGGTGTTGCGATAACAATAGGCCCTGTATCAGGTACAGCAGTGGGAGTTAGCTGGATCTGGGCCAACTGTTCATCCAGATTGGCCTGTGCCTCACGTAAGGCGGTTTCAATATCTTGCTCACCACCAAGGATTGTGGGTAGCGCCATGAAAACAAGACTAATAGTATTCATCGAAGTTTCGTTGATGGTTGCTTCAACAGGCCGATTCAGAGTCGCCTGAATCATTGTTTGTTGCTCCTCGTTGAGGGCATTCCAACTCTCACTCTGTTCGGTTAATGACTGCCGCGCATAGATGTTGTTCATCATGCCACTGTCAGAGCCTCGGAAGTCATTCGTTAGTGGTTGTTGACTCAGAAACGACAGCCAGCGCCACGCCGCTTCGGGGTGCTCGGTCCCACTACTGATCGCATAGCCCTGTGAGTTGCTCCAGAGCCCAATGGCAAGTGGTGGCACGTTAGCATAGCCAACATCAAAGGTGATATTGTTGATTGTTTCTGAAGACAACGAGTCGTTCATCCAGATACCAACATTTCCATCACTAATCTGTTTTTCCATCTCCTCATAGGCAGATTGCGTCTCTTCTTCAGGAATTTCAGCGTAAATTGACCCTTGATCGATAAGCCCCTGCAACTGCTCAATGGCAGTCATTATCGTAGGATCATCAAGGCGGAGTTCTTCAGGAGGTACATTCCAGAGATCGGTATTGGCTTCCTCAAGCAGGCCAAGCAACACCAATGCTCCCTGACTCCCATCAGCGATCCCGTAGGTATTGACGGTGTTGCCATTCTTCTCTGACAATTGTTCCAGTGTGCCAGTGAAGTCAGTCCAACTCCAGTTGGGGTCCGGTGGAGGTAGATTGCGTTCATTCCATAAGTCTTTGTTGTAAGAGAGAAAAGGCAGATTGATCTCAGTTGGCAGCCAGTGTATACCGCCATTAGTCGTGGTCGATTGCAGCGCAACAGGATAGTAATCATCCCGATTGAAGGTGGAATCCGCATCGATCAAGGGAGTCAGGTCATAAAAGTAGGTGTTTGTCTGTTCTGGCTGGAACCCCCCATAATATGTCGCAATAGTATCAGCAGCACTGGCAACCTGGCGGAGGTATTCGTTGGGTTCATATGATTGTCCGGTGTTTGCTGCTTGAGTAGCAAGATCCAGTGATACAAACTGTACCTGCACGTCGCTGTTCTCATTGTTGAATTGTTCGATCAATGGTGCATACTCTTCTTCGCGAAATTCATCAGCGGCAAATCCAATCGTTATTACACCATCAGAATTATCTGCAGAGGTATCGGTATTGATAGCCTCGGGGTTATTATTGGCAAGGTTACAACTACTCAGGATAACTGCAAGAGTAAGTAACATCGTTATGATGCCTCGGACACGCATAGTCTCTATTCCTTCTATCACATAAATAAGATTGTTACAAAGTAGGACGAAGGAGGCACCCCAAAAGTGTCGCTGGCTAATAAGGTTGTAGATTGATGTGTTCGATATTCAGCATCTTGTGCAGTAGAATCAAAACCGCCGTGACCAGATAGCCACAACGGTTTTCATCAGGATGTGTGCTCTCGCTAGAGCTTAGGGATCGTCTTCGGGGACGGGTGTACTCATCACACGCGTCCCTTCGTAGTCGGGATCGACCTGGATGAGACAACTGCCATCCTGGTCATTGTTGTTCTGCTGGGCACATGCGAGATAATCTTCGGTCGTGACTTGTGCGTCAGCGAGCGCTTGTTCAAGATCTTCGCCCTGTACAGCTCGATCCAGCGCTTGGAAGAACCAATAAAATTCGATGGGTCGTCCTATAGTGTCGTTGTTTGGAGTGCGTTCAAGGGCATCACTATAGGCTTCGTAGACTTCGACTGTACCAGGAGAGGCCTGGGCAGCAAAGCTCTCGGACTCAATCACTGAGCGACGTGCTGGGAAGGCACCACTGTAGGTTTCAACCATTTGGGTGCTCAGATGTTTGAGCCAGCGCCAACAGGCATCTGGTTGTTCTGTTTGTGCGGAGATAAACAACCCAGTCGCAAAGAAATCTCGTGGAGAGATAGCCCGTTCTCCTAATGGTTTGGGAGCAATAGCTGTGGTAAATTCACTCTCATTAGTGTTGGCAAAGCCAAACCCACCACTCAGCCACATGCTGATGCGTCCTTCAGTCATGAGTTGGTACGTATCGTCGCCATATGAGGAGTGACTCTTGTAGCCTTGTATCTCCGTATGTGGCGTATAATTCTTGATGAGATCAACGAGGAATTTTACACCCTCAATGACTTCTGGGTCGGTGAAGTTTGGTTCGTAGACATTATCTGCGTTTTGGGTTGTCAGCGAGACTCCCAGTCGCTCAAGGAGGAATAGTGCCTCTGATGCCTGCGAATTTGTGATAGCAAATCCGTATTGTCGGTTTTCACCCTGTCCCGTATCCAGTTGCTCCACAGCGGCCAGAAAATCATCCATTGTCCAATCGATCTGAGGGGCCTCCAGCCCGGCTGCTTCAAAGGCAGTCTGGTTGTAGCTTAGTACTTCAAATTGGATAGTGTAGGGAAGCCCGTGTAAGGCTGACTCATCCTGGAATGGGGCTAAAAAGGCTGGTGGATAGTCATCCTGTGAGAAGCTCGCATCGGCATCAATGAGCGGCTGTAAATCCAGCATGGCTGTAGCCATATCTGTATCTGTCGCAACATAACTGGTGCTGATAAAACAATCTGCACTACTGGCCAGAGTTTCGCTGTCATACTCATTGCCAAATGCTTCCCGCCCTACAACTTCGATAAAGATGTCGGGGTTGTCTTCCTGAAACGCTAACGCGGCCTGCTGAAATGCGGTGTCATCACCCGAAAAAGCTCCAAAGCGAAGAGTAGTTGCTCCATCGGGGGCTGTATTGGGAACAGGTGTGGAGATGACAATGGGCCCTGTATCAGGCACGGCAGTCGGAGTAAGTTCCACTTGGGCCAACCGCTCATCCAGATCCGCCTGCACCTCACGCAATGCTGTTTCCGCATCCTGTTCACCATTGAGGAGTGTTGGCAGCGCCTGGAACAAGATTTCCATAGTAGCAAGAGGGCCACTATTGTTGATGGTTGCTTCGGCTGACTGATCCAGGGTCGCCTGAATCAGCATTTGCTGTTCTTCATTGAGTTGATTCCAACTGTCACTTTGCTCAGTTAAGGACTGCCGCGCATAGACACTATCTATCATGCCACTGTCAGATTCCCAGAAATCGTTCATTGGTGTTTGCTGGCTGAGAAACGAGAGCCAGCGCCATGCCGCTTCGGGGTGTTCGGTTCCGCTACTGATGGCATAGCCGTATGAGGCGTCCCAGAGGCCCAGCGCAAGTGGTGGTATAGCCGCATAACCGACTTCAAATGTAATATTGTTGTCCATCTCTGAAGAGAACGAGTTGCTCATCCACATCCCGACGTTCCCGTCACTGACTTGTTGTTCGACTTCTTCCTGAGGAAATTGCGCCCCCTCTTCGGGTGTCTCAGCATAGATAGCCCCCTGCTCAGCAAGGCTTTGGAGTTGTTCGATAGCCCCTACAATAGCAGGATCATCAATGCGAAGGTCTTCAGGGGTCGTATTCCAAAGATCGAGGTTTGTTTCCTCAAGCAAGCCAAGCAATACCAATGCCCCCTGACTGCCATCAGCCATGCCGTAAATATTCACAGTACTGCCATTCTTTTCGGCCAGTTGTTCCAGTGCGCCTGTCAAATCGGTCCAATTCCAGTTGGGGTCTGGTGGCGGCAGGTTACGTTCATCCCACAAATCCTTGTTATAGTTGAGAAAAGTCAGGTTAATCTCAGTCGGCAGCCAGTACATTCCTCCTGCAATGTTTGTTGACTCCAACGCGGCAGGATAGTAATCATCAGGATTAAAGGTCGCGTCTGCATCCATCAGGGAAGTTAGATCATAAAACGAGGTGTTGACCTGTTCTGGATTATCAACATAGAAGTTTGTAGCGATAGTATCAGCGGCACTTGCGGTCTGGCGCAGACGTTGACTGGAGTCAAGGGGTTGTCCCTGTTCAGTAGCCAGATCCAACGATACAAACTGTACTTGCACATCACTGTTCTCACTGTTGAACTGCTCGATCAATGGTGCATATTCTTCTTCGCGGAATTCATTGGCAGCAAATCCAATGGTTACCACACCATCATCAGTGCTGTTTTCAGGACCAGGTGCATTATTGGCTTCGGGGTTAGTGCCAGGGTTACAACTACTCAGGATGACTGCAATCGCAAGTAATACAGCCACGATACCTCGTACACGCATAATCTCTACTCCTTCTTTCAATATAAACGATATTTCTACCAATTAGGACGAAAGAGACCCTTAAAAAGTTTCTCCTCTTGACGATATTTTGAGATATAAAGTCGTTTGTTTTGAGGAGATCTGGCCTCAACGTGTAAGGTGTGCGGATAACTATTTGGTGAGTCGAGATAGATGTGGTATACTATTCATCGGTAACGAACGATGAACGAGCGATGAACGAAAAAGAAAACCAACAAATAACAAGCTTGTTTTCACCTGCGAAAACAAAAAGATTAGGAGAAGCAGATCAGCAGCGCCTCCTGAATATGCTGAAGGCGATCAGTCATCCGATGCGCTTTGAAATATTGCAGTTCTTGATTGCTCATCCCCATTGCTATACAAAAGAGGTTGTTGATCATCTTCCTATCTCCCAGGCGACCGTTTCCCAACATATCAAACAATTGCGAGAGGCAGGGTGGCTTTCGAGCGAAGCGGTATGCCAGATGACGTATCATTGGCTAGATGTGTCGAATATCGAATGGTTCAAAGACACCATTGGCGATATTTTCTGAGCAAATTTTTTTATCATCGTTCATCGGTGATTGACGATGAACGACAGAGGAAAATCACATGAATCCAAAAGAGAAAGCAATTAGTAAACAAATTGAAGAGCGATATGGACGATATGCCCAACAGGTAACCG
>JBCDFA010000025.1:0-41541 GCA_039178835.1 Chloroflexota bacterium | reverse complement strand
TCTGCCGACCGGATCGCCATGGCCATGCCATCGCCGCAGAGCGGAGGGATCATCGTGACTGCGTCGCCCACACGAGCAATGCCGTCCCACGGTACCGGCAGTCGTCGAACATCGACCGGGGCCACAGCAACCTGTGTATCGGGAAGCTTGGTGCCTGCTGCCAGACGCTGTCCTAGAGACGGGTTCCACTGGCAGATCGCCTCAAGCATCGCATCATGTGAGGCACCAACAGAGCGAAACGCTGCCCGCGTCGAGAGCAAACACAGATTCACCCGTCCGCCTTCCACCGGCGCGACTCCGGCATAGCCACCTGGAAACAGATAGATTTCTACCCGCTGGGGCATAGTGATGCCTTCATAGTGACATTTGATCCCGACATGTGATTGATAATCGTCGAGGTCGGTGCGGTCTGAAGCGGTACGCAGCCCAGCCGGAGGATGTCGACCACACGCCGCGATAGCCGTGCGGGACTGGAGTGTGTAACGCCCCTCCTGAGTCCGCACTTCAACGGTACAACCCTCGTCATTGGTCGTCATATCGCCAACGGTTGCGCCGGTTCGTGTGTCTGCACCGGCCTGTGCAGCCGCCTCCAGCAGTGCTGGATCAAGCACAAAACGACTCAGTCCCCAGGCATGCCCCGGCAACTCTACACGCATATCGATCCCTGATGCCGTCGTCAGTTGGCCGTGATCCATTGGGACAGGTGATAAATTCGCTACTGTATCATAAAGTCCCAATGCTTGTAGGCTGATCTGTGACTCGGGGGAGAGGAATTCACCACAGACCTTATGTTGTGGGAGTTGTCGTCGCTCCAGCAGCACCACATCCCATCCCTGCCGACTCAGCACCGTTGCCAGGCAGCTTCCAGCTAATCCAGCACCAATAATAACAAGGTCATGCATAATGGTTCTCATTGTCTAGGTTATGTTTGGTTGGCTGTTCCACGTTGCCAACTCCTGGCACCACGACCAGATAGCGAAACATAGGTCGCCACTGGTAGCGCAATTGCTCTAAACCGGGTGTGGTTCGCAACTGCTCAAAGTCGGCTGGGCGAAAACCACGTTGAACGGACAGTGGTGCATCGTGTCGAATCATACGGTTGCGCGACAGCAGACGCGTTAATAGCCAGATGCTGCCCCATGCGAAGAAATGGCGATGCAGGTCGTTGATCACAACGCCCAGTCGTGCGGCCCTGGCCAGTGCCTGTACAACCGCAGGCAGTTGGTCAGCAGAAAAGTGGTGTGCGACCAGTGATGCAGTTACGATATCAATACTCTGGGCAGGGATATGAAACAGATCGCCCTGCTGCACCTGTACACGTGGCTCATCTTGGTAATATTCAGCAGCGGCGGCACATGTGTCCGGGTGCAGATCAAGGAGTATGAGCCGCAGCTGAACCTGATGGCGAGTTGCCCAGCGCAGCAGCAAGCGGTTGCCATCACCGGTGCCTGCTCCAACATCGAGGATGGTGAGTTCGGACGGAGCACCCGCCTCTCGCCACAAACGAGTCACCCCTTCCAGCGTTGGCCATGCGGCGCCCAGCCAGGTGTTGATAGTGCGCAACTGGGCCAGTGCTTCCTCCAGTTCAGGGCCACCAATAGAGTAGTCGTCCATCAGCTCAGGTGCTTCTGAGCGCTGGTTCAAGTCAGGAAACGCTTTCAATATGCGCTCCCCTGCTATCTTTTCTATGTGGCTGTATATCATCAACCAGATAGGTTAGATGGAGTAGTTCTGTGACCAGGCCGGGTCCAAAGGCCATCGCCACGCCATCAACACGACTATCAGCCGGGTATTGGCGCAGACGTTTACGATACTCTTGCAGCACAAACAAGATCGTGGGTGATGAGACATTGCCATAGTCGCGCAGCACAGTACGGCTGGGAGCGATCTGTTCTGGGGGGAGTGCAAAAATCTTCGTAAGGTGATCAACAATGGCACGACCGCCTGGATGAATGGCCCAGAATTGCAGATCGGGTGGTTCGTTGTGGAAGAGTTGCTGCAAAGCTCGTGGCGCGACTTGCCCTAGGCTTTCGGGAATATCGCTGGCCAGGTGGAGCGTAAACCCATTGTTGCCGATATCCCAGACCATGAACGACTCGGTCTCAGGGGTGAGTTCAGTATAAAAGTCGCCCAATTCAAAGATATCGCGTTGTCCTTCTTGGGGTTGACCAACCAGACAGGCACCACCGCCGTCGGCAAAGATCGCCGCACTTACCAGATCGGCGCGCTTTTTACTGGGCTGAATGTGGAGTGTACACAGTTCCACACAGACGATCAGTACTCGTGCTTCTGGCTGGCCTCGGACGATCTGGTTTGCGAGACGGAGCGCATTAAACGCCGCTGCACACCCCATAAAGCCAATAATCGTTCGTTCGACATTGGGCCGCAGATAGATCTGGCGGGCAATCATTTGGTCGAGGCCAGGTGCAAAAAAACCAGTACAACTTACAGTAATCAGATGGGTAATCGAGTCGGTAATGCTCGCAATGTCCTCGCCACTCACATTACTGTAGTTGGTGATCGCATCGCGTGCGGCATTTTTGCCGACTTGCACCGACTCACGTTTATATATCTCCATCCGTTCTGCTGTCGTAGGTGTGTCGTGTGGGTCACGTCCAGGTGCAAAACGTGATTCTTCTGGTGGTCGAAAGCTATCTGGTAAACAGGTGTAGCGTGTCTCAATGCCTGAGAGTTTATAGAGGCTTCTGATCCAGCGGGTCATAGCCCGATCATTATCAAATGCCTCAGACATCCACTGCCCGACAGTGGCTTGTTCTACGCGATATGGCGGAACTGCCGTGCCGATTGAGAGTATGGCAGCAGGATGGGGAGCCTGACTGTAACTCAATGAGGTCCGTCCTTTCAGATGTCGCTTTGTTCTTTTACGTGTGCTCTCATTATGCCATGTTTCTGTGGATGTCGACAATAGAACCTTGGATCTGAGCCAATCACTTCCAGCGTTGTCGAACGGGGATTCTGGGGCTCTGTACCTGCAAAAAACATTACCAGCTTGCTCCATAGTCGGTGATGTTTGTTTCTAAAAGCACAAACAGTTGAGAAAGCTGAGAAGTGGATAAGAAAAGCCACACTGGGGTGAGAGAACCCCTGTGCCTGCGAGATGAGGGGGAATCGTGCCGAATGGAGCAGCTAGGTATGTGTGTGTTGTTGGAGCCACGCCGAGGCCGTTTCGACATCGCGATTGATCTGGGCGACTAATTCACCGATACCGTTGAACTTTTGTTCGCCACGCAGCCGATGGAGAAAATGAAGTTGCAAGGTTTCGCCGTAGATGTCGCCAGTAAAGTCAAGGAGGTGTGCTTCAATCGTGCGTTGCTGCCCATCAAAGGTGGGGCGCACCCCGATGTTGGTAACAGCATTGTAGATGTGGTCGTTGAGCATGGCACGACAAACATACACCCCGTTGGTTGGCACAACACGATCGCTGTCGACCAGAATATTGGCGGTCGGGAAGCCAATAGTGCGTCCTCGCTTGTCGCCTTCGGTGATGGTGCCGCTAAGCGCAAATGGCCGTCCCAACAACTCTGCTGCAAGTGTTACATCACCATCATCGAGGACATTTCTCACCCGTGATGAACTGACTGGTTCACCATTGTACAGCAGGGCTTCGACGGGATGGACCGTGTACCCAAAGGTCTGTCCAAGTTCGCTAAGACGTGCAAATGTGCCTTCTCGTTTGAAGCCCAGCGCAAAATCCCAACCAATATGGAGTTCACGCAGTGCTACGGCATGGCAGACATGCTCCATAAAGGCTTGGGCTGTATAGTGCTTCACCTCGTCGTTGAACGGGAGAATGATCAAGACATCGGCCCCATTTTCGCGTACCTGGTCGATGCGTTCGTCCAGACTGGCCAGGTAGCGTTTGGGTCGATCTGGTCGGATTACGATATCTGGATGCGGATCAAATGTGAGCACGGCACTCTGAAACTGGCTTTCACGTGCACGACGCACGGCTGTCCCGATGAGATGTTGATGGCCCAGATGCATTCCATCAAATACGCCAATCGTTAAGATGGTTGGTCGCTCATTGATCGAGCGCAGTAATCCGTGGACAAGTTTCATGCATTTCCCGTACTAGTTGCTAGATGTCCAGTTAAATACTTTTTCGGGTTTCCAGGTATCGCCTTCGCGTAGAAGGATTGCTACCAACTCACCAGATGTGGTGTGTGCACTCACACGATCATCTGTAAGGTCTGGCAATATGAGTTTTTGTCCATTTCGTACACGTTTTTCGTTGGTTGAGTCCAGTGTCACTTTGGGCCAGTTGGCGACAGCGACGCTTGGTGGTATCAGCACATCGGCCAATGTTGTTGGCTGTTCGGGTCGTTCGAGTTCTTCTAACGATACAGCCTGGTTAATATCGAATGCACCAACGGCTGTCCGACGAAGGGTGTACAGATGTCCACCGCATCCCAGTGCCTGCCCCAGATCGCGTGCGAGTGATCGAATGTAGGTTCCTTTGTGACACAACACATCGAGCGTAACAAACGGTTCTGCCCAGGCAAGGAGTTGCAATTCCTCGATGACGACAGTTCGTGCGGGAATCTCCACAACAGTGCCTTCACGGGCCAGTTCGTATAGTCGTCGCCCTTGATGATGTAATGCCGAAAACTGTGGTGGCACTTGACGGATTGTACCACGAAATTGAGCGAGGGTGGTTTCTAATGTTGGTGTATCAAGAGGTGGGATCGGTTGTGTTTCGACAACCGTTCCTTCCGTGTCGTCGGTGGTAGTCGTGGTTCCGAGTTGTACGACAGCATGATACCGTTTGAGCGTGTCGTCCTGCACATACTCAATCAGCCGTGTAGCCAGACCGAGTGCCACAACAAGCACCCCTGTTGCTGCCGGATCAAGGGTGCCGGCGTGGCCCACTCGTTTTTGTCGAGCAAGTCGCCTTACTCGTGCAACCACATCGTGTGAGGTTATGCCTTTGGGCTTGTCAATATTGAGAAAGCCATGTATAGGTTTGGGTTTTTCTGCCATGTTACTCAGCCATGCCAACCAGTGTACGCAATTGCGGTACGATTTTTTCGACAGCTTCCGATGGTGGCATCATAAGTGTTGCGCCGGCTGCCTGGGAGTGTCCGCCACCGCCCCACTTCTGGGCAAGGGTTGCGACATTGTAGGCTGGCTGTGAGCGTAGACTGATTTTGGTCGTACCATCGACACGTTCCTTGAATACGACCAGCGCCTCAATACCTGCAATACGTTGTATGATCCGCGTGATTTCGTCACCTGCCTCGTCCTCTGCCTGAGTGATATGCATCATGTCCTGAGTGATGATGGTCCAGGCGATTGGCCCGTCTATGTATAAATCGTGGAGTGCGTGACCAATTAAGGCAGCACTGCTAGCTGGCATCCTGTAATAGATTTCTTGAATCACGCGTCTCTGATCGGCGCCGTGTTTGAGGAGTTCAGCGCCTACGTGCAATGATTCGGCGCGGGTCGAATTGGTCTGAAAGCTTTGGGTGTCGGTGGTTAAGCCAAGCAGTAGGCAGGTTGCAATATCAGGTGTGATCGGTAGTTCCATGGCACTGAACAATTGGAACAACATTTCACATGTGGAGGCTGCAGTTGAGTCGATAAAGTCGACAGTGCCATGTCCGTTGTTGGTGACATGGTGGTCCACAATGACAATAGGAAGTTGTGTAATCGTTTGGGCTGCTTCGTCGTAAATGGGACCAATACGGCTCAATGTGGCGGTGTCGACCATCACAATGAGGTCAGCCTCCGGGAAATTCATACCACTCTCATAGACAGTAATTTGTTCTACCTCTGGAAGCCAGTGAACGTAATTAGGGAGTGCTGAGGAGGCTAGTGGGTGAACTTCCTTCCCCCTGGCTTTGAGTGCATGATAGACGGCAAGCATCGAACCAATGGCATCACCATCTGGATTGACATGGGTCAAAATAACAATGCGGTGCGCTTCAGAGAGTTGTTGTGCGATAGCAGGTGCGGCTTCAAAAGGGTTTGTATATATCATGGCTGTCTTCCACTTGTAGTGAAGATATAGCATACTTTGGCTGGTATGTTACGTACGATTGTTGCTATTTGTTTGTAGGGTATTATGTCTCTTGTTTGGGTGGCCATCTTGATAAAGTTCGCTTGATCCCTACCTGTATGTGATCGGTAGTGATGTTGTTGTTTTCAAACCAGGATGAGAATACCAGTCGCAATTCTTCGATTTGTTCCTTTGTGATATGAACGAGCGTATCTGAGTCAATATCTTTTCCAAGCACCTGAATAAGTGGGTCCCAGCATTCCTGTGGGTTGATATCTTCAAAAGAAACGACTTCGCTCAACGCTTCACAAAATTCTTCACATACTGCTGAAATAAAATCGACGTTCATACGTGCGTATTTGCATCTACTGTTGATTGTTTGCGATAACAAAGCTTTGGTTGCAGTCGTTGTATCATATCATATCAACGTGCAGCATCAGCAAACTAGGTGCCTTGGGATACAATCCTTCTTCAGGAAAAATAAAGCTAAAACAAAAACAGTAAGTTAGGGTTAGATAACGTTCCTCTCTTGCTCTCCTTCCTTTCATTTTAGTTCGAAGTATCTACAGTTATTGCTCTTCCTTAGATGGAGGGGGTGGTGTCGCAGATGATGCAGGTGAGTCATCTTTATCAGTTGATTCGTTGCCACTTGTGCCTTGTTCACGTTCCTCAGCAACTTGACGAAATAATGAGTCCATTCGTTCTGTGTAATCAAGTGAGTCATCTAGCGAAAAACGTAGTTCTGGCACCACACGCATATGGCGTAGTTCCTGAGCAATACGCCGGCGTAAGAAGCCCTTCGCGTGGTTGAGTGCAGCGATGGTTTCATCTTGTTGGACTTGATCTCCCATTACGGAAATCCATACACGAGCATGTTGCAAGTCAACGCTGAGCTTGACGTGTGTTATTGTGGCAAATCCAACTCGTGGGTCTTGCAGTTCGTACTGGATGACTTCACTAAGGATGCGCTGGATTTCATCACCAACTTGTTGTGTCCGTTTACTCATAGTTATGAACAGAAGTGGTGGCAGAATGAGTAATGTCAAGGTCATTCTGCCACTGTATACGATTGTTACGAAGTGCGCTCAACCTTTTCGACACGATAGAATTCCATCGTATCATCTACTTGAATATCATCGAAATTATCAACGACCAACCCACATTCATAACCTGACTGTACCTCACGTACATCATCTTTGAAACGTTTGAGACTATCGATGCGCCCATCGTGCATAACTACACCGCTGCGTAGGACGCGTACATTATCATTGCGGTGGATTTTGCCATCGACAATGTAGAGACCGGCGACCGTTTCACGCGATGGGAGGCGGAAGGTGTTGCGAACCTCAGCAAATCCGTTCACTACCTCTTTGTATTCTGGGTCCAACATACCCAGCATCGCCTTTTTGATGTCTTCTGTCAGTTTATAGATGATATTGTAGAAACGAATATCGATACCGTTTTGTTCAGCGGCTCGTCGGGCTGCCGGGTCAGGTCGGGCATTAAAGCCGATAATAATACCTCGTGAGACTACTGCAAGGTTGACATCACCTTCAGTGATGGTGCCAGTTCCCTTGTGGATCATTTTGATGTGCACTTCATCGGTGTTGAGTTGACCAAGTGCATATTCGATTGCACCGATTGAACCCTGCACATCACCTTTAACAATAATATTGAGTTCTTTCGCCTGGCCTTCCTGCACACTCTTGAACAGATCATCAAGTGAGACACCACGGATGGATGCCATTGCTTCAAGGCGTGCTTGGCGTTGGCGCTGGGTAGCAACATCACGGGCAAGCGATAGATCTGGCACGACCTGTAGGATGTCACCAGCTTGTGGAACTTCATCGAGACCCAGAAATACTACAGGTGTCGATGGTTCAGCCGAGCGTAGGCGACGCCCATTGTCGCTAAACATAGCCTTGATCTTGCCAGTCGCATTACCAACTAACACGTTGTCTTCCAATCGGATGGTGCCGTTTTGCACCAAAACCGTCGCGATGGTCCCTCTGCTTTTATCACGCTCTGCTTCCACAATGGTGCCGACGGCTTCTGCATTAGGATTGGCTTTTAATTCAGCCAGATCAGCTACCAGCAGAACCATTTCAAGCAGGCCATCGATGTTTTGGCGCATTTTCGCCGAGACCTCTACCGAGGGTACATCACCGCCATACTGCTCAACAACAACGCCCTCAGCCGCCATCTGTTGGCGTACTCGGTCAGGATTCGCACCAGGTGAGTCAATTTTGTTGATGGCCACAATCATTGGTACTTTCGCAGCTTGCACGTGAGCAATGGCTTCTAGTGTCTGGGGCATCACGCCGTCATCAGCAGCTACAACCAGAATAACGATATCAGTCACTTGTGCTCCACGTGCGCGCATAGCGGTGAATGCTTCGTGACCCGGTGTGTCGAGGAAGGAAATCTTGCGCCCATGCACCTCAACTTGATAAGCACCGATGTGCTGGGTAATACCACCAGCCTCACCTTCAGCTACACGTGCTGAACGGATTGCATCAAGAAGTTTGGTTTTTCCATGATCGACATGGCCCATAATTGCTACGACTGGTGGTCGCTCACGCATATCTTCTTTTGGTTGTTGAGCAAGGACATCTTCAATGCTAGTAACAATTCCGATCAGTTCTTCAGGAACAGATTCTTTGGTTTCAATAGAAAAATCGGTCGCAATCAGTTCAGCTGTATCGTAATCTATTTGTTGGTTGATGTTTGCGACAACATTTAATTTCATCAACGCTTTTAGAATTTCTGAAGCACCTACCCCAGTCGCTTCCGAGAATTCACGAACAGTCATTACGCTAGGAAGTTCAACTGGGCCGCGTGGACGTACTGGCACACGTGGTGGTGGTGGACCTGATCGTCCTGATTGTCCTGAACGTTGATTACCACCTCGTGATCCACCACGCATTGGACGACCGCCACGCGATGAGGAGCGGGTTTCTTCCATGACTCCACTTGGTCGTGTATTGCCGCCACCGCCGCCACCACCGCCGCCACCGCGACCACCGCCGCCACCGCCGCCACCGCGACCACCGCCGCCACCGCGACCACCACCGCCACCGCGACCACCACCGCCACCGCGACCACCGCCGCCACCGCGACCACCGCCGCCACCACGACCACCGCCGCCACCACGACTATTACCAAATCGATCACTCAAATCATAGAAAAGCGATTGCATTTGTCCATATATCTTTAATGCTCCAATCCTGAGACTCATAACGACTCCTTCCTACAGCAAAAAACAATTACCAAATGTATTATCTGTACAGTTATTAATTAACACTCTTTTTCAATATCATTTTCGGTCAATGTGTCAGCAATCGTTTGTAACGCTACCACATCTTCCGGATGAAGGGTATTAACTCGTAGTGCTCGTTCTAATCCTCCTCGCTTGAGACCTTTTTCCCAGCATTGTGGGTTATAACACAGGTAAGCACCACGCCCTGTTTGCTTGTTCGTGGGATCGTAGGCTACTCGGCCATGCTGATCGCGCACAATACGCATGAGTGAGCGTTTGGTATCCGTTGTACGACACGCGATGCATGTACGTTGCGGAATATGTTTTGGGCGTGGTCCCTTGACACTTTTTTGAGCCATTTTAATAGAATATAACGCGCCAACAGCATATAGTAACTCTCGGCGCGTCTCAGAAGATTATTGTTTTATAGGTGACTATTCTTCCGTTTCTTCGGTTTCGTCAACCCATTCTTCATCTTCAGTATCGCCTTCAACAATCATATATGATGCAATTAATCGATCATCACGATAGATGTATAGTTTTTGTGGTGTGGCACGAATTTGTACACCCTCACCAGCATATTCTTCCCCCAATGGGCCATAGTGGTGATTTTGATACACGATGGTGCCATCATTTCGTACTTTACGTGTTTCAACCTTCGCAACCGAGAGTGCCACCTCTGTTGCCAATGCTTCTGCTTCAGCAGCGTCACGTGCTTCGGCAGCGGCTCGCTCTTCATCAAGCAGTGCTGAGGAGCTTTTGATATCAATACGCCATCCGGTAAGTTTGGCAGCGAGGCGTACATTCTGGCCTTCTTTTCCAATGGCGAGCGATAACTGCTTATCTGGCACCACAACAGTCGCCGCGTGTTCATCCTCACGGAGCTGCACTTCCACGACCTGTGCGGGCGAGAGCGCATTGGCAATAAATTCCTTTGGGTCTACAGACCATTGTACAACATCAATCTTTTCGCCGTTTAATTCGTTGACGATATTTTGAATACGGATACCGCGCATTCCCACACATGAACCAACCGGATCGATACCTTCCTGACGGGCCATCACGGCAGCTTTGGTTCGAAGCCCAGGCTCGCGGGCGATCGATTTAATCTCAACAGTTCCATTAAATATCTCGGGTACTTCCATCTCGAAAAGCCGAAGAATCAATTGTCGGTGGGCACGTGATACAATCAGCCGTGGACCACGTTCTTCACGACGGATTTCGGATAGATATACCTTGAGCCGTTGCCCATGATAGTAGCGATCATTCTCTACTTGCTCTTTAGGTGGTAATACTGCTTCAGCTTTCCCCATCTCGAGAATGACATTGCCTTTGGCGATACGCTGAACAGTCGCTGTAATCAACTCACCTTCCCGCTCCATATATTCGCCATAGACATATTCGCGTTCGACTTCTTTAATCCCCTGAAGAATAACCTGTTTTGCTGTTTGTGCGGCAATACGGCCAAAATCATTGGGAGTACTCTCAACGATGATGGTTTCACCCATTTGCACATCATCTTTGAATCGTTGTGCGTTATCGAATTCTATTTCAAAACGCTCGTCAAAGACTTCGTCGACAACGAGTTTTTCTGCAAATACTTGTGCCATGCCAGTTTGCGGATCAAGACGAACCGATATCTCCATTGGAGGAGGATTGCTTCCTAGTGTACGACGATATGCGGTGACTAATGCCTTCTCAACCTGCCCAAGGATAGCCTCTTTGGGAATGCCTCGCTCTGCTGCGATCTGCGAGATGGCGGTATAGAAGTCACTTTTCATATATTCCTCATCAGTGCGCCCTTTTCTGGCGAAATCATGTCTTTTTTCTCACCTAACAAGAAGAAAAGTGGGGAGCACCCACTTTTCAACACGAGGTCTTTCAATCGATTTCTAGTATACCATTTTCGTGTTGGTTATGCAAACCAACGAGAAGTGATTTATGTTATCACGGTGCAGGATAGTCTTCTTCTTCCTGTGGCTGTTCCTCCGGTGCAGGATAGTCTTCTTCTTCCTGTGGCTGTTCCTCCGGTGCAGGATAATCCTCTGGTTGTGCGGTAGGTGCACCGTCAGCAGGCGCAGGTTCTTCAGCAGGTTCGCTTGGGGCACATCCTGCGAGAATGAGTACACTACTGAGTAATAAACCTATGAACCAATGGTAGAAACGTGATGTCCTAAACATATTCCTCTCACATTACAGGCTATCGTTAGAGCTGATGCACAAGCGCGTGCATAGTAGCGCACGCGCGTTGGTCTGTCAAGGAGTGTTGATGAAGGTTTATTTTACTATGGTGTTCCTTGAATAGTGTAGGTTGCATTTTGTGTAGTGTATGGTGTATTGGCCAAGACTACCAGTACACTGTTTGCTCCTTCGCTTAGTGATACAGTTGCTTGTCCGGACTTGTTGACATCAACTGGAGTAACTGTTGTCTCACCCCCGACTTCTTCCACCAGACGGAGTGCCCACTGTTGTGGTAATACGCCAGTGGTACGGACAAATCCCTCGGCTTCCCACGCTTCGTCAACCTCTTCAAAATCGTCCATATACTCAATTTCGGGGATACGTACATCGTCGATCAGCATTCCATTTGCGTTATATGCATCGTCGTGGACTAGCCAGAAACGCACTTGTACCTCTTGCCCAACGAAGGGGGTTAGATCCATCTGCTCCTCGATCCATTGACCCACCTCACCGCGCCCGGTCTCAATGCCTGGTGTCCCGCTGATGCCAGTAAGCCCGTTGACACCGATATTATTCCCTTGCGGGTCTTCAGTCGTGGTTGTTTGACCCTCAAGGGTGGTCCAGGTGTCACCACCATTGGTTGACACCGCAACATAGCCATAATCCCAGTTGTATTCTATTTCGTGCCAGGTAGAGAATTGTAAGGTCGCCTGATCAACCTCACGGAGATCGAATGCGCGTGTGAGGGTTGACACAGTGTCGTCGCCGCGATTGCTCCACCAGGCATATTGTCCGCTGTTAGGCAATGCTCCTGTGAGCCGTACTGTGTCACTACCGTTGAACATGAGTGTGGGGGTGCCAGCAGGAAGGGCCCAATAATCAGCACCAAATTGATTAATATCCTGTGGTGCATCAAGTTCCAGATCAACGGGTGCGGTGGTGTCGGGCAAGCGACTATAGGCGTACCGCCCACCATCGATAGAAGGATCATTGATGAGGTTGGCAACTGCCCAATCAGCAACAATGTCGGCAAAACTACTAACCTCAGGACGGGTTTGTTGGGCCATAGCCGTAAATGCTTCCAGATTATTACCCGCATCATCTCGAATAAGCTGGGCCAGACCGCCATCCTGAGCGTACTGCTCGTACACATACCGCATAAAGAGTTGCGAGGTTCCATAGTGCTGGCCGGTTTGCGCCGCATCATTCGACCATGTGGTCAACTGAATATCTGGGTTTTGTACATGTAAAATAGTGGTATTATCATCACCAAAGTCATTCAAATCCTCTGCCAAGGTTGATAACCCCTCATTGAACCATGCGGGTCCCCGTCGTTGTTCATGCCAGTGAATCATGTGCTGAAACTCATGGGCTAAAACCGAACCATATGATGATTGGCCCACTGGAAACGAATTGAGGCCTACGACAAACATCTCACGTTCGTTGCTAAAGCGATTCACCTCTTGTACAACAGAATCAGCAGAAGAAAAGTAGCCTCCTGCACCTTGCAACGTTATGTTGAGTATTGTAAGGCGTGGATCACCATCAACACCAGGAGAGAACTCCTCCCCAAAAAGGGCACGGTTTTGTGGGTAAATGCGATCTTCAAATTCCTGAGCAGCCCGATCAATATCTTCTTGACTGATCTGCTCCTCAATGCCCGTCTCAAAATACATAAGCACATGTGGTCCAGCATAGCGGAGGCGTGCAGTGACTTCATAATTCGTGTCATTGAGAATGTCCGCGACCCAGAATGTTTCGACATCGCCGACCTGGACATTCAGGGGTTCAGTACGTGCGACTTCAGGAAAGTCATTTCCGGTCAGCGCCTCAGCCAGGGCCACCTGATCGCGATCTATAGGTGTTGCGTCAGCGAGTTCTTCCAGATCGTCAGTATTAGCATCAGCCGTAGCGCCATCGTCTGGTGGAGGTTCATCCGTTGGCTGATTGTCTGGTACATTTGTTGGGGTATCTGCTTGTTCAGCAGGGGTTACTACCGTACTCTGTGGTTCAGGAATGGCGGCCTCTTCTAGAGGGGCTGGCTGGTTGAATGGTAATGTACAGGCAGGCAGTAGTAGCAGAATGACTATGAAAGGGCTAATACGAGACATATGATGATAATCCCTTCTAACCGTATCTGGAAGTCTTTACATACCTAATTGTAGAATGAGTGACCAGCTTCGACAAGCATCCAGGCAGGATTTCTTATGTGTTTCTTACGCGGTCCTATGATATCAAATCATCTCTCCTTGTGCAGTATATAATCCTTAGACATTGTGTGGTTCGAGTACTAGACAAAAGCAATACTAAAGGACTGTTGTGTTCTCAATGTATTGAATTGATACTGTGTCGGACAAATACACAGTATCTTGGGAGCTTCACAGAATCTTAAAAAAACGTCATCTCAAAGCGTAATCCGGCGGTGCGATTCTTGCCGTATGAGCATTATGTAGATCATAAAGTACTAGCATGAAATACGTTTTATTTCATGGTACAATTTCAGAGGTAAACCTCAATTCGTATACATCCTCTAAATATAGGATTTCGTTAATCTATCAAGAATTTATAGATAAACACTTCAACCACACAAGAATGACATTCCACGCAACGGAGGTTTGGCGCATGGTGATCAGAATGGTCGTTCAGATCGTTATTATTGGTATCTGGGCCGTTATGCTTGGGGTTCACACACGACGTTTGTTCCGTCTTGCAAAGGTAGAAGTTTTACGTAATCGACAACGTGGTCCCATTCGACAACAGTTGGGTCGGGTCTGGTGGTGGCTTGGTCGTGAGGAGTTTTGGGAGAACGTTCAAGTTGATAGTCTTCGGTGTGTGCAAGTGACAGTTATGCTTTTTATCTCTGCATTAACCTGTCCTTTCAATTAATGTTTCTCTTCCAAACATATACAGCATAGTAGCAGCATAAACGGTAGGTGGGTAACTCTCTTTTGAGGTGAACCTGACGTGTGGTGTTCTTTATCTTGTTTGGTGAGGTGGCGTATGTGTCTCACCAGACGATATTGCCGTGCAGATTTATTGGTCTTAGAACATCGCCCCGAAGATGCTAACGCTATGCTATAATGCGACTTGATCTAGTAAACATTCTCAATGGATTCAGTAGGTGCACTTATGCCGGAAGAGGTACCAATTTTGTTTGATTTCCCGGATGATGCTGAAAATCTAATAGATAGTGATGAAGAGGGTGGTGAACGTGAACTACCTGTCGTTCCGCTCATCAACACGGTCCTCTTTCCGCATATGTTGACACCGCTATTCGTTGGACGTGAGCGCTCTGTGTCGGCTATTGAGGAAGCGATGGCTGATGATCGGACAATTTTGACGGTAGCACAACGAGAACAAGAAATGAATGACGTTGGCTCGAGCGATCTGTTTACGATTGGGGTTGAGGCCAACATTCAACGTGTGCTCAAAATGCCCGATGGCTCAACATCAATTGTGGTGCAGGGCCAGCGCCGGATGCGTGTCGTCCGTTTTGTACAAGATCAACCTGTGATGCGTGCTGTAGCTGTTCCGATCTATAGCGATGAGGAAAAAACTATCGCTATTGAAGCGATGATGCGTGCGGTACTCTCGTTGTATGAAAAGGTTATCAAGTTGTCGCGTACACTGCCCGACGACTCATATGTGATGGCCATGAATGTTGATGAACCAGGTTGGTTGGCTGATCTGATTGCCTCAACACTCCCGATAGATGTTCCGCGTCGCCAGGAAATCCTCGAAACACTTGATCCAGAAGAACGTCTCCGACGGCTCTCAATTATGCTGACACAGGAACTCGATGTGCTTGAATTGGAGAGCCGCATTCATACCCAGGTTCAGAAGGAAGTTGATCGTTCACAGCGTGAGTTTTTCCTTCGTGAGCAAATGAAAGCCATTCAACGCGAACTTGGCCAGGATGATCCTGTTCAGCGCGAGCTTTTCGAGCTACGTGAAAAGATTGCCACTTCTGGTATGCCTGATGTCGTCCGCCATAAAGCGACCGATGAGCTTGAGCGGATGGAAATGATGTCACCTGCTGCGCCAGAATACAGTGTTATCCGTACATACGTAGATTGGTTGCTTGATTTGCCCTGGACAGATCAGACCGAGGATCTCAATGATCTGGTGGCTGCAGCAAAAACATTGGACCGTAACCACTATGGACTCCCTTTCGTGAAAGAGCGTATGTTGGACTTTATTGCCGTTCGACAGCTAGCGGGAGACCGACTCAAATCACCCATCCTTTGTTTTGTGGGACCTCCTGGGGTTGGTAAGACCTCTCTCGGTCGTTCTATTGCAGAGGCACTGGACCGTCGTTTTGTTCGTGCATCACTTGGTGGTGTGCACGATGAAGCAGAGATTCGTGGTCATCGTCGGACCTATATTGGTGCGCTACCTGGACGTATTGTCAAGGCGATGAAGGATGCAGGCACGATCAATCCGGTCTTTATGCTCGATGAGATTGACAAACTGGGTGCGGATTTCCGTGGTGATCCGGCAGCGGCACTGTTGGAAGTATTAGACCCAGAGCAGAATAATGCCTTCACCGATCACTACCTTGATGTTCCGTATGACCTTTCCAAGGTGATGTTTATCACCACCGCCAACCTGCTTGATCCGATTCCTCCGGCCTTACGAGACCGTATGGAAATCATCCGTCTGCCTGGGTACACTGAAGAGGAAAAGCTACATATCGCACGACTCTTCCTGTTGCCCAAACAATTGGAAGCCAATGGTCTGGCAGAAGCAAATGTACGGTTTAGTGAAGCGACGATTCGCCAACTGATACGTGCCTACACCTACGAGGCCGGAGTACGGAATCTCGAAAGGGAAATTGGCGCAGTGTGTCGCAAAGTGGCACGACGCGTGGCAGAAAAGCGCTCGTACCCCCGCCTTATCCAGCCAACCATGGTGACACGCTATCTTGGTGCCGAACGCTACAATCACGGTACGGCTGAGACACAAGATGCTATTGGTGTTGCTACTGGTATGAGTTGGACAGCCAATGGTGGCGATATCATGGCTATTGAAGTTTCCATCATGGATGGCAAGGGTCAGTTAATGCTGACTGGACATCTTGGTGAAGTAATGCGAGAGTCGGCACAAGCTGCATTGTCCTTTGCTCGTGCCAATGCCAAAGATCTGGGAATTAATCTTGAGCATTTTGAGAAGCGTGATATCCACATTCATGTGCCAGAAGGTGCAGTGCCAAAAGATGGTCCATCAGCTGGTATTACATTGGCAACTGCATTAATATCAGCCTTTACAGAGCGACCTGTGCGTCGTGATGTGGCCATGACTGGTGAGATTACGCTGCGTGGTCGGGTGCTGCCGGTGGGTGGTGTCAAAGAAAAGGTTCTGGGTGCCCACCGTGCTGGTATTAAAGCAGTTCTTCTGCCATCTCAAAACGAGCGCGATCTGGCGGAAGTTCCCAATCATGTCAAACGTCAGCTCACGTTCACCTATGTCGACCATATGGACCAAGTGATTGCAGAAGCATTTCCCAAAGCAGCAAAGCCTGTTACCAAAAAGACATCTCCTCCATCTGAGCAGGGTGTGCGTTCTACAAAACGTAAATCAGTTCCTGCCTCAGCGTAACACGTGTCTACATGAGAAGAGTGGTCAAGCTGTGGTGTTTCCACGCGCCCGACCACTCTTCGTCTGTTATCTCCAAACAGTTATTCAACTGGCTCCAAAAATTCTGTTGCAACCCAGCCTTCTGCGCCTTCAGCATCTCGAATGTTCTTCCAGACGCGTTCAGGCCCAGTATAATCTTGCCCTATCACGGTGACCACACTTCCGTCGGGCAGTGTCTTGATCGGTGGGTTATCAGGGCTCGTATTGGGCTCTGCACGCAAGAAGAGCCCCAACTCACCGGTATCAAAGACCTGCAATTGCGCACCTTCTGCTACTGCCGAATCTGCCTCCTGGGTGGCAGATTCTGGGGTGATGGTCGGGTTTGGTGCTGAGATTTGTGCGTTCAGGTCAGGTGATTCTTCTTCGGCAGTTGCCCCGCCCAACGGTACGCCATTGCTGAGAGTAATAAACAGGAAGAGTAAAACAATACACACAGCTACAATAATCAAAATGGTACGCACACGCTGATCTTGTAATAGGGCCATGACTTCTTGCCCTGATGTAGGAAGCGTTGGTGTTCGCGATGTTTTTCTCGCACCAGGGCGATCACTGCGCCAATTCTGCCGTACCGGAGTGCCATATTGATTCTCTCTTGTTGACAAGCGTTCGGTAGATCGATCAGGTTGGCGCGAGGTGCGAGACATACGCTCATTTTCCGGATCGAACTCTTCTCGGTTCATAATCACTCCTTTCGCGCCATATCAAAACAGTCTTTGGACATTCTTCATGGTAGCATAGCCCTGTCAGGCTTTCAACATAGATGTTTCCTATGATATGTAAGCGATAGACTTATACTATAGACGGGTGTTTGTAATGAATAGTTTCACTGTAAGTACGACAAGTCTGCTTTTAGGAAGGATTTCCCAAAAAGTTATGACACCTGATTATAACAAATGACTCGCTTTCTTGAACGAGGATATTAAGTTATAGAACGTGTCAGGAATAGCTACGTACATCTTCGTAGCAGTTATCGACCACATTGCATAAGTCGGCTTTGTTTGCTATAATGCAGCGGTCTTCAATGTCAGGGGAGGTCGCATAGTGGCCTAGTGCGCGGCACTGGAAATGCCGTAGGGGGTAACACCTCCTCGTGGGTTCAAATCCCACCCTCCCCGCCATACCTATTCCCACTTGGTGCTCTTCTTCAATATAGTGTCTTCTATTACTATTCTGCCAGATAATGTGTATTTTTGTTATATAGTGCTTTTGTTTAACAGTGCTTTCTGCCACTCTGCATGATGGTGCCCTGTTGATTGCATATACCCAATCCATCGTAAAGTGGTTGACAGCAACAGCCGCATGCGGTATCAAGTATGATGTGTATGTATTCCTATCATCATGAATTTCAGGAGCATAGATGGCATGACACAGACGTATAATTTTAACCCTGGTCCCGCGATTCTTCCACCGCCAGTGCTTGAGCAGGTACAACGTGAACTACGCGACTACCAGGGACATGGCATGTCGATTATGGAGATGAGCCATCGCGGTAAGGAGTATGAACAGATCAACGCTGAAGCTGAAGCACGGATCAAGCAGTTGCTCAATCTCGGTGACGACTACCGCGTGGTTTTTTTGCAAGGTGGAGCCAGTTTGCAGTTTGCCATGGTGCCACTCAATTTCCTGCATTCCGGCACGGTTGCTGACTTCCTCATGACCGGCTCGTGGTCGGAGAAGGCGTATGAGGAAGCGAAGCGTATTGGTGAGACCCATATTGTGGCCAGCACCAGTGAAGAGCAGTACCGTCGTATTCCGCAAGCCAGCGAAATGTCGTTCAGTTCGAACGCAGCCTATGTACACATCACCTCCAACAACACGATTTACGGGACACAGTGGCACGATTGGCCCAATGTCGGGGATCGACCGCTGATTGCGGATATGAGTAGCGACATCCTCTCGCGCCCCCTTGATGCTCAGAAGTTTGCGCTGATCTACGCCGGAGCACAGAAGAACATGGGGCCGTCTGGTGTGACAGTCGCGATCATTCGGGCCGATCTGCTGGAACAGGCCGCAACATCTACGCCCAAGATTCTCCAGTATGCCACCCATGTCAAAGGCAAATCGCTTTATCACACGCCACCTACGTTTGGTGTCTATATGCTCAATCTGGTACTCGAGTGGATTATCAACAGTGGTGGTCTTGCGGCGATAGCGGAACGCAACCAACAGAAGGCCCAGATCGTCTATGATGCGGTGGATCGAAGTGATGGATTTTACGTTGGCCATGCCGCCCCCGAAAGCCGGTCGTTGATGAATGCCACATTCCGATTACCAAGTCAGGAACTGGAGCAGCAGTTTGTGAGCGAGGCCAAAGCTGCTGGGATGGTCGGGCTGGGCGGACACCGTTCTGTTGGTGGTATTCGCGCATCGATGTACAACGCTATGAGTCTTGAGGGCTGTAGCGCACTCGCGGATTTTATGGACACATTTCTCCGTCAAAATGGCTAAACCTCAGGAAATGTAAGGCGCACGGCTCCCCACGCGCCTTACCCCTACCTCTTGCTGATGACGCAAATCCGGTTATTATGTCCCCTTGAGCTTATCGACCAACTCGATATATTTCTGCATAGCTACTTCCTTTGCCTCTCCTTTGTGCTGGGCCCATGCATCATACTTTGCACGCCCGACCATATCGAGCATACCCGGTCGACTCCCACTTACGTCACCAGAAGTAGCCTGTTTGTACAGGGCATAGAGTTGGAGCATTGTTTCGTTGTCCGGTCGTTTGGCCAACTTTTGTGCATCTGCTGCCGCCGTCTCGAATTGTGTTTGTAAATCAGACATGATACTCACCTTCGAGCTAAAAATTGATATACTCGTAGTATGCCATATCTTTGAGGAATGGTTGCTGCTCCAAAGTCAACCAACTCTGCGTACCTCATGCATAATCGCTCGATACCACTGGTGTTTGATGCCCGGCGCACGGGCCAGTTGTGCGGCGAAGCGTCGGCGATGCTCTGCGGAGTTGCCCAGATCATAGAGATGGACGGCGAGTTCAAGGGCCGCCAGTGTTGCACCATTGTACGAGGGCTGGCTCATTTGGCGGTCGTCCCAGCGCCATGGTGGATTGGACGGGGTTACCTTCTGTTGATAGTTGCCTAAATAATCCCACAGATAACCAGGAATAGACACATTTTTAATAGTTCCAGGTCGCAATTGTTGTACCCAGCGATGCTGTTGCTGCCAGCGCCAGGTGTTAGGACTGGTTTTCTTTCTGGGCGTGATACCGATGAAACAAAGGTGTTGTTTAAGTGCTTTCAGACTCAAACGTGACTCACGAGTCCACTCAAAGAGGATTTCGGCCAGATGTTTGAAAGTCGTTCCAGAGGCCACCAGATCCACAAAGGCTACTTTTCGCTGGCAGGTAATAATGTCGTGGGGCGTGAGTTTGAGGACCTGCAGATGATTACGAACGAGCGCAATAGACCTGGGATCGGTATGGCGTAGAAGCGTCGGGTAGCTTCTGTGATGGCTATCGAACATGTAGTTGCGAAGAGCGAGATTGAGCAACACACAGCGATTCGCCCACGACGTCGGTGCAAGGAGGCCACTCAAGTAGTCAAACAGGCTTTCGGGTGATCGCCCTATGAAGTAGAGATCTGCATTATCGCAAAAGGAAAATATCCGTGCACAACACTCCAGCAGTTCATCCGCAAATGTCGGATATGGGAGTGCTCCCTCGCTTTTTATCAGGCGTCCTAGCTGCTCACGCTTGGTGATGTTCCACCGAAAAGGTACAATCAACGACACACCCCCTTGAATCTGGCTAGCTCTATATCCTACCATCTCACATTTTTTCACTCATAACTACGGTCTGAGGACTCATTAAGCACAATGAAGGATAACCATAACACGAAACAGATATTTAGAACGTGGAGCAACACCATGAAATTAGTTGAAAGTGTTGACAGTTGAAAAAATCAACTATATACTTAGAACGTATGAGCGATATTGGTTTAGCGATTTAGTTTGGAGACGAATTATGTCTGATAACCGAATGGACTCTTGCCCTGTTAATCACACCTCACCTGCTGCTGAACTCAATCTGCTGCACCCGGATTTCATCAAAAACCCTTATGCGCTATTTAAGCATGCTCGGGCTGAGGAACCTATTTTCTATAGCCCAGAGACAGATATGTGGGTTATTACTCGGTATGACGATCTCAAAACTGTTATGAAAGATGTTGGGCATTTTTCCTCTGAGGGTGCCTTTACTGCTGCTGCAAGTGTATCGCCTGAGGCCTTTCGTGTGTTAGGTGGCCTTGATCATCCTATGTTTCGATACTCGGCTATCAATGTTGATCCGCCTCTCCACAAGCGTTTGCGTGCGAGTTTGCAAAAAGCTTTTTCACCACGTCAAACAGCTTTGCTTGAACCACAGATTCGACAGCTTATCCACCAACTCATTGATGACTTTGGCCCTGTGAAGCAAGCTGAATTTATGCAGAACTTCTGTAATCCATTGCCTCTTCGCACCATTTGTCGGTTGCTAGGCGTTCCCGATACCGACGCTGCGAAGGTCAGTCGGTGGAGTGCGTATCTTGTGGCCATACAGATCCCCGGTCAGTCTCCTGAACAACAAAGAACGCTTGGCAATGAACTGCTGAACTATTATCGTTATGTGCTTGATCTTGTGGGACACTACAAACAGAATCCTGCTGAAAACCTGATCAGTAGTATGTTGGCATCCCAACAAACCGTGGAGGAACCACTATCAGATGAGGAAATTGCTGGGCTGATGTGCAATGTGGTATTGGCAGGCCATGAAACGACCGAAAAATTGCTGGGTAACATGCTTCATAATGTGCTCCATCAGCGCGAGTTGTGGACCTATCTCTGTGAGCATTCTGCCAATCTCGCAGCTGCCGTTGATGAGTTTATTCGCCACGATACATCAGTGATGGGCTTATATCGCCGTACCACGCAAGCTGTGCAGATCGGCAATGTAACCATTCCAGCAAATGCTACGGTGTGGGTAGCCTATGCAGCTGGTAATCACGATCCTGGATACTTTCCTGAGCCCGAAGTCATAGATTTTCAGCGTGCCAATGCTGGGGAGAATCTTACCTTTGGCTATGGTATACATTATTGTGTTGGGGCATCGCTGACGAAGCTCGAAGTGCGATTGGTTCTCGAAGAACTGACCAAACGTCTGACATCATTACGGCTTGTTCCTGATCAACCATTTGAGTTCATCCCTCATTTTGTGCTGCGTTCATATCAAGAGTTGTTTCTGGAGTGGGATTAGCTGGCGTTGGATTGAGAGAGCCTGCCCGAAAATTACGTAGGCTCTACTCATCATCTGGCTGATTTCGGCGTGCGGGAAAACTATCCGTCGTTAATTTAAGCAAGAGGGTGTGGAATGTTGCCCGTTCTTCGTCTGAGAATGTTTTGTAGACTTCCTCCTGTGCGATTAGCTCTGCTTGTTTGGCCTTCTGGAGGGCCTCAGTACCCGCTGCCGTTAGTTTCAACCGATGATAACGTCGATCTGTCGGATCGGTTTCCCTGGTAACATAGCTTATGCGTTCCAGATCGTCGATAAGCCGCACAACATGTGTTCGATCTAACCCCATATGCTCGCTGATCGCAATCTGTGATCGATGCTCGGTTTCGCCAATCAGAATAAGGACACCAAACTGACGTGAGTCAATATCAAGCGGTTCTAGTGCCTCGTCGACCCGTCTGTGGGCCATTTGCGCGACATAACTGAGGAGGTATCCTGTAAAATCCGCAAATGCCGTCGGTAGATCGTGATAGTTAAAGTAGATCGGAGGGGCAGGGACCCGCGAACGTTTTGCCATTATGGTATCGTTTCTATCATAAGCCTGGCCTCCCATTATGATCTTTCGGTGCTGTACCCCAGCGCATCGCTCATCCCCATCTTTTCGCGCCGTGACGACTTGCCGTTGGTACGGGCCATTGCCTGTCGGTAGACCACCTCCAGCTGTTGGGCGGCGCCATCCCAATTGTGATGCTGCTCCACATAGCGACGCCCAGCCTGCCCAACCTGTGTTGCCAGCCATGAGTCATTGATCAGTGTGAGAATGGATTGGGCGTACTCATTGGGCTGTTCAGCCAGAAACACATCGCGTCCATCGATCACCTGAAGGGCCTGGGTAGCCTGTCGTGCAACCACCACTGGTGTGGCCAACGCCATGGCTTCCAGCACCTTGTTTTGAATCCCTACCCCGTAGCGCAATGGACATACAGCGAGTGTGGCGCTGGCAATCGATGGCCGCAGATCGGGGAGATAGCCCGTGACCGTCACACGCGGATCGCTGTCCAGCACCTGTACTTCGCGTGGTGGTGTACTTCCGGCAATCACGACCTGTGCATTGGGGTGTCGCTCCCACACCAATGGCATAATGTCTTGCATCAGAAAGAGCGCTGCAGCAGTATTGGCGTGATAGCTCATCTTGCCGCTGAATACAATAGTTGCTGGGGCGCGGGTAAGTGGTTGTGGAGCAAAATAATCCAGATCGACGCCATTGGGAATGACCGTTACCGGGGATGTGGCAATAGTGCGCTTCGCTTGGCCCTGATCGTGCATGTCTCGCAGCATCTCGAGTGCCCATGCATCCTCTGGCGATGAGATGATAACGCGCTCATAACGAGTGAGATAGCTAGCTTCGTAGGTGCGAGTACGCGCCAGATCGACCAGCGCCATCGCACGGCTTTTAAGCGAAGGACTGCCACGAAGTGTTCGTTCAAACAGCATGCTGATACAGTCAACCGAGTCAAGAACTGCCGGCAGCCCCCGCAGTTCTGCGCCGAGTGCAGATGCCCGCAGATGCTCGACATGGGCTATGTCGTGCTGGCCACTACGCGCTTCCTGGTGAACCAGTGCCAACAGTTGTGAGGAATTGTTCAGCGCTGCCTGAAATGGCAGATGACCAGGAAGGGCACAGAAGGCGTTCCAGAGCATACCAGCTTTGCCGAGTGGGGCGGTCAGAACGCGAGCACAGATCGATTGCATTTCGGCCAGTGCTGCCTGATCATCTTTGCCAATGCTACACACAAGCGTGATGGTATTGCCACGCCGTGCGAGGGCGCGGATAAAATTGTATGGCCTTACCCGAATAGGCGATGGCACATACGGAGCAACAAATAAAATATTCATGCAGTCACGGCTCCTTCGACGTGTTGTTGTTTGGCTTGCTTGCCAGTCATTTGTTCATAGACGGCATCCATCGCCGGGCACACGGCACGCCAATCGTACAATTCTAATAGTCGTTGTCGTCCGGCTTCGGCGATCTGCATACCGAGCGCGGGGTCCTGGATTAATCGCACAACAGCCTCCGCAAATGCGGTTGGTGTATCCGCAACCAGGAGGTGCTCACCTGGCGTAAGGTCAATCCCTTCGTAGCCAATCGTGGTCGATACGATGGGTATGCCACGTGCCAGCGCTTCGAGGATTTTGACGCGCATGCCGCCACCACTACGCAGCGGAACGATGAGACAAGCCGAGTTAGCGATATACGGCGTTGGGTTGGGCACATAGCCGGTCACTTCGATAGTGGAATCTTCGTTGGGAAGTGCCCGTACCTCGGCCACTGGGCGTTGGCCCACCACAAAAAAGCGCGTGTCATCAATCTGTTCCTTGATGAGCGGGTAGATCTCACGGGCAAACCACATCACACCATCGATATTGGGTGGCCACATCATGGTTGCGAGGCTGATGATGCCGCGCGAGTTGGGGACGCGTGGAATGGGTTGTTCTGCCTCGGCATCGACAGCGATGGGGATGATGGTCATCTCGCGTGGTGCGCCAATCGCCTCAATCAACGCCTGCCGATCTTCTTCGCTGACGGTTGTGACTGCCTCGAAGTCCCGGCAGATTTGCCCCTCGTAGCGCTTCAGCAGACGCCACTCACGCTCCCAGAGGAGGCGCAATGGGCCCCGTTCGCTGAACGCCAGACGTTTGAAAACAGTCCAGACGGCGTTGTGCTGATCGAGCAGCCGTGGGAGCGCCAACGACTCGGCGAATTGCGCCATGTTCAGTTGGTCTGCGTGCACGAGATCAAACGGCTCCCCAGCGTCTTTCGCCTGCTGTACAATGTCCGCTAGCACCTGGCGCATTTCTTTATTATCATCTCGTTCAATAATCCATGGGCGCCCACTTATGACACTGCGTCCCAGCCCAATCACATCGTGTACACGTGAGCGGCGCAATGTCACTGTGTGTACGGCGGCACAGATCGAGCGTAGTGCGTCTGCATCCTGTTCCTCCTGTGCATTGCGCGTGAAGGTGACCAGAGTGACCCGGTGGTGGGCAGCGAGGTGCTGCAAGAGGTGATAGGTTTTGATTTTGGGGCCACTATCGGGCGGATAGGGCACGACTTGGGTGAGCAACAAAATGTTCATCGGTCAATCCTGTAGAGGGTGTATGGCCCATACGAGACTTCGTGTTCTCCATAGTGCTCGATGTAGCTGCGATAGATGCCGGTCCAGTTACTGAATGGTCCGTCGATCAGATATTCGGCTTGTCCAACAGCGGGATCATAGGCGTCTGGTGGGAGTTGTTCACCCCGCTGCATCAGGTTGATGGCTTGATAGAGTACCAGCGATGGTGGGTGGTGAAACTGTTGTGAGGCGGTCACATCCAGGTTCCATTCCCAGCTTTCGACCACAGCATCAGACGGGATGTGTTCATTCAGATAAGCACTAAATTCTGCCGCGCTGTGGTCCTGTGGGCCAAAGATGCCGCTGAGTAATGGGTAACTGTTGAAGGTGAGCAATGCGACAACGGCTACTGCGATCACTCCCCGAACCCACATTCCATTGTTGCGAATCGTATCATAGATTAACCGGGCGCTCCAAATTGGGAGCAGGGCCAGGGCTACAAAGCCATAACGTGCCCACCCAATCGAGAAGAAGACGAACCAGATGAGCCAGATGACCACGAGTGTCAGCACCCAGGCGTGGGTCAATCCGCTATGGTTGCGGGTGCGTGCCAGCCATACGCCGTAGAGTAACCCCGGCAAGCCCCAGAGTAAAAAGCCACTGCGCCATAGCGATCCGATGGCATTTCGCACCAGCGACAGATCAAATCCAGGCGAGATTGTGGCCGCACCGATACGCAACATGTTTATATTTTCAACAAAGCCGGCAAAGCCCAGCACAAGCAACTGTATGCCATACCACGCGGCAGCGCATCCACCGGCGATGAGTCCCGGCACGATAAACGCCATCCAGGTTGATTGGCGGTAGTACAACCGATCCGCGAGGCATATGGCCGCTAGTACGACTGGTAGCACAACCTGACTCTGCGATTTGGTGACGATGGCAAAGCCAAATGCAAGGCCAGAGAAGATGAGCCATTGCCAGCGTGACCGACCCTTGTCGTGGGCGTGTAGCCAGCACCAGATACCACAGACAAACCACCCAAACGCAAGAACTTCACCCAGTGCCTGACGGGACAGCATCACAAATCCGGTGTATGGCTCCGGTGTGCCGGCCAGCAACAATATCGTTGCGCCGAGTGCTGCGGTGGGGCCAACCAGCCGTCGTGCCAGAACGATATAGACACCGAGGGCAAACAATCCCATGGCTACTGCTACGAGCCGTGCCTGGAGCATCCCTACGCCAGTGACCTCGAACATCAGCGCAATCGGCACAATGAGTGTTGGGCCGCTGCCAATCGACGAGTCCATAATCCGGGAGCCAGCGCTGTCGGGAAGGGCGTACAGGCCATCCTGCGCGAGTGTTTTGGCGACGCTGAGAAAATACCCTTCATCGAACCACGGGACGGGATATGTTGTAAGATTGACGGTTAGTAAGACGATGGCCAGTGTGAGCACCAAACCATACGACCAATCAAGTACGCTGAACTGACCAAGGCGCTGCCAGAGCGTGCCTGATGGCTTATGTACCTGTGAGGAACGAGGGGCCGGAATGTCGTGCTGCAAACAAGGACCTTCCCAGGTTGGTGTTTGTGTTTACTCGCGTTCCACCTCAAACACTACTACCTCTGCCGTCGTAAACACTTCTTCAAACCGCGTGTCGGTCGCTGGGTCGAAACTCCCAGCGTTGCTATGCTGCTCACCAAGTGTGCGTTCTTCAATACCGTATACCACATATTGTACATCATAACGGTCCAGAAGTTGATAGCGATCTTCGGCTGGTGTGGCAGAATCATAGAAGGCCTTGACCGCTTCGCGTTTCTCGAAGAAGCCAACCGTCATCGCCCAGTGGCTGAGGAAGGCACGGTGACCGGTCAGCGCTGGGACATACTGCCCGATCTCCATGCCGCTAAACACAACCGCCTGCTCACTACTACGCTCTTCCAGCCAGTCTAAAACAGTCACCTCGTCTTGTGAAAGGTAGAACGGTACCTCGGCCCGCCGGAGATCGATAATGCGCCAGCTCAACAGATAGAGGTTGGTTGGCAACACCGCCAGGATGAGGAGTATTGCAAGGAATTGGCGACTCTTGAGCAACGACCAGCGTGACTTCGTTGTTTGGTTGTCCTGAGCATCTGTCTTTGTGTTGCGTCGTGTGGCGGTCCACTGCCAGAGCGCGTGTGTGGCCAGCAGTGCCAGCGGCACCTGGTATGGATTAAGCATGTGAATCTGGAAGTCTGCCGGGATGTAGAGCAGCCCAAAGCCAACTATCGCCCATACCCAGAGAAATTGGGTATTGAAAAGCGGTGCTGGTGTGGCTGGGTCGTCTGGTGCGAAGATTGTTTTTCCCGCCTGTCTCAGCCTGTTGATACCATAGATGATTGTGATGATGAACGTGATGCCCAGCAGGATGGGAATATGCAGCAAGTTTGGTGTAAAAACCCCGGCATTACTGAATTGAGCGAGAATTTCGCGCCAGAGTGGGTTTTGTGTGGTAAGAAAGGTAAAGTAGCCTGCCGGTGGGAAGGAGAGAAAGCCGACTGCGGCCAGCCCCCAGAAGCGCCCCCACAGAATACGGCGGGCCTTGATAAACTGTAGCAGCACATAGGCACCCAGAATGAAGTAGATCATCAACAGGTCATAGGCATGCTGTACACCAAGTAAGAGTGCCCACGTCGTCGACAACGCATAGCCTCGCCAATCGTCGTTCTGGCGTTCGGCGAGGAGGAAGCAGCCAAATGTGGCCAGCAACAGCGCTGCCGCGACGAGGAAGTGTGGGAGTGTGAGCAGGGCAAAGAGTGTGTTTGGCTCCACCACATATAGGTCGAGTGGAAAGCGTACATCGGTCAGGCCATTCACGTATTTCTCGACGACCCAGATCCATCCTAACCCGCCGCCAAGTGTGGCCACGAGGTAAGTCACCCAGCGTTTGCTGCGTTCCGCTACCAACAGCCCGATGAACCACCACAGCGTGAGCAGAAACGCACCCCCACCGACGATCCGCAGAATCTGGTACATGACCGGTTCGCTCCATCCGGTTACCTGCTGAATCTGTCCCAATGTCAGCCAGAGCGTGTTGAACAATGCCGGATCGTTGGGTTCGGGTGTCATGCGGTTGGGGACCATCAGCGCGGTACGGTGGTCGCGCATCCAGGACCAGTATTGTGAGATATCGGCGACATTGAACACAATGCCCTGAAATACGCGGCCCGCAGGAGCGCTGAGGTATCCGTACACATATGGCACTGCGGTGATGAGCAATAAGAGCAGTACAAAGCCCAGAACGAACAAGCGCTCACGCCACAATGCGAGACGCGAGGATTGACGAACTTTGGTATCAACAAGGGTATTGGGGACGACGGACATGTCTACCTCATTATAATTTTAGTATTTGTAATGCTATTTTCAAAATGCCTTCAGTGACTTTTTTTACCGTTGACCCACAGAGAGAAAATAGATGATAACCACTACATCCTGTGAAGAAAGCAACGAGCTTTTTCTCTTCGTCTATCAGGGCAAATGCGTAGCGCTGTATTATCCCGATGGTTTTTCACTCACAACAGATGTCGCTGGTGTTGGTATGTTGCGCTGATCAGAAGTGACTTCGTGTGCTGCGGATGGGCGTCGTGGTACCAGCAAGAATGTGAGTATGAGCGCCATTAAGATTGCAAGTGGTAGTAGACTAGCAGCACCCTGAAGCCCCAGCGCCATGCCAAAGTTGCGGGCGATATTGCCCTCTATCCACGCTGGTATGGTGTACTCAAGCCATGGTTGGCGAAACGAGTCCGGTGGAAGTGTTTGCCCTGCCACTGTTTCCGCCCAGGTCAACACACCCGAGACGCTGACCACCGCGATGGTTGCCACACGACCAGCGAGGCTGGTCCAGAGCCATCGAATGGCATAGGCTGCTGCAAGCGCCAGGAATGGGAACATAGGAACCAAGTAACGAGGGCCGACGCCATAGCCACCCCACCACATAATCGACGACCCATAAAACAGCGTCAACCCGACCGTAGCGACCAGCGCGACCCACCAGGCCGTGCGCTGTTCACGCGTGCGCCACCACAACACAAACCCCGGTATCGCCAGAAGCAACCATGGCGCTCGCACGAAGAGGCCGCGAAACGGACTAAAGGTTAAGCCCCACAGCGCCTCAGGCCGTGGGTAGGTAATACTCAGAAAGCCGGTGTGATGCTGATCCTGCCAAAGCGCCGAGTGAGCGTAGCCAACCGGAATGATCGTGCCAAAGGAGCGCAGATCGTAGACGGCCATCAATGTTAGCGGAAGCAAGCCACCGATGACGGCAACCCCAAGCTGGCGTGGTGTGAACCGCAGGAGTGCGACGACACCGAACGCTGCAACAATAATAGCGGATGGATATTCACTGATCAGCGCAAATCCACACAATAAGCCAAACAATAGCGCACGTCTTATAGGCCTTGGGGAGGTGCGGTTACGCAGTAGCGAGAATGCTGCGCCTTGCGATTCCCTGCTGCTATCGTGCACCCGTGTCTCCCCAACACCCAACAACAATGCAAAGGCACCAAAGAGCAACACAGCCGTAAACTGATGGCTGTAGAAGTTGCCCGCATAGGCCAATGCAGGTGTTGCCAACGCATATCCGAGGGTCACGACGAGGCGTACCCCTCGGGAGAAGCCGAACCATCCCAGCGTGGCATACAGGAGTACGCCGAAAGCTGCTGCCGGAATGGCCACAGTTGTAACTGTAACAGTAAGTAGAGCTACAAAATGACGGATCTTGTCGTTTTGAATGCCGGTACCTTCAGGATTGAGCGTGCTGGACATTGCGCCCCCACCAGATAATCCCGCAAGTTTGCTGGCGATAAAAGGCTGGTCGAGCAGTGGCGAGACTGCAGCGTAGAACGGCAACCCCGCGAACGCCGGCCCAGGGGCTTTGTCGGTGTAGGCATGCCCTTCAAACAGCGCATAATCTCCAGTATTCTCAACATACGCATCGATACGGGTAGTGCCCTGCTCGACCATGGCACGCACAAGGTTGACCCGTGAATTCTGGCTCCAGTCTGCCCAGCGTGGCATGACGTAACAATAAGCTAGTAGCAGTATGAGAAAGATGAGGAGTGAGTCGCGTCGTGTGAAGAGACCGCGCATAAACCATACCTTTATCGTGAAACAGTTATCGGAAAAGACAATTGTCTAAGTGCTACGATGAGCCCTGTGATTTCTGCAGTTGGACCCCTGCGTGACTATCGGCCAACGCATACCGTAACAATGACCAAGGCAGCGGGGGTGTCCCATCAATCGTGTCGCTACGGCGAATACGTGAACGAAGCATCTTAATCCCATTCATCAGCAACAACAGGCTTCGCAGCGCAAACGTTGAGACAAAATTGTAGTGTTTATGAAAAAAGTGGACCCGACTGCGATACAACTCTGCTAACATCTGAGGTCGAGCTTGACGGGTACTTCCACCGCCCAGATGGGTGATCAGCGCGTCCGGTACATACCCAACCGACCAGCCTGCCGCATGGAAGCGGTAGCACCAATCGACCTCTTCGGCGTACATAAAGAACCCCTCATCGAAGAGCCCTACATCCTGTACAGCCGTGCTGCGCGCAATCATACACGCCCCGATGACATAATCCACGTCGTCGCGTGGTGTCTGGCTGGCAGTATGGCTTGCGGAGGGATAGGCGGGATTTTCAAGCTTACGACCAAGGCCTGTCAGAATCATAAACTCCTGCTTGAGACAGGGAAAATCTACGTATGACGCTTGGAAACTACCATCTTCATTCTGTAGCTGTGCACCGGCAATACCGACGTGTGGATGGTCTTGCATAAACTGGACTAATGACTGTAACGCACCAGTCTGCACAACTGTATCGGGGTTAAGCAAAAGCAGATAATCAGCAGCAAAGTGATAGTGGCCCGAAAAGAGCGCCGAGGGTGGTAGCGGGTGTGTTGGGAGTTGTGCAGTGGTGCGTTCTATCAGATTGGTCCGCATGCCAACATTGTTGGCTGATCCAAACCCAAGGTTTTTGTCGTTAGCTATTAATGTTACAGCGGGAAACTCGGTGCGGACCATGACCTGGCTACCATCAGTTGATCCATTATCAACGACGATTATTGCATAGTTGAGATCATCTGCTGTTTTGTCAATTGATTCCAAACACCGCCACAACAAATCCCGACCATTCCAATTGACAATGACAATTGCCAGATCCATATGGTCCTCCACAACCTAATCCATTAACCTTCCGCGTTCCACTGAGTTATCGCCACTTCCGATCATTCGCCCACATTCCACCAAGTCATCTCCGCTGTTACGTTATAGAGTATAGCAAAGCGGAATGACAACCACCTAAACCTGTAAGAGAGCAGGATAACAGAGTGTTCATCATTTGGACATGATTTAGCTGGTCTTCAGTACAGCGCGAATGGCTGCCAGCACGATATCTAGCACATCCTGGTGAATCGCATGGCCACTTTCGGTAGCTAGAATGTGGATACTTTTAGATGATAAAGTTGCTAACTCCGCTTGGCGATCTTGTTGCGCCAGCTTCACGAGATCGACTTCAAGATCAGACGGGACTTCTGGCGCAACAAGAACTATACGACTTCCTGTCAGTACTACAAACCTCAGATTCCAAGCACACTGACAAGGCTCCCCCGCTCAATGTCAGGAATCTATCTTGCTCACCGGAACATACGTTGATGCGTCTGTGTTGGTGTGAGCCAGCCACATATCGGTACGCAACACCAGACCATATACCACCAGCGTGATGAGTGAGAGTGCGAGGGGGCCATTTCCGTACCAATCCAAGACTGCTTGTTCTAGCCACCTCGTGAAAATGCATTGAGGAAATATACCCAAAGCACATAATCCAAAGGGAATATAGTCGCTGACTTCAGCCCCCAGCGGAATCAGTATGATGGCGAACGCGAGGATGATTTTGTAAGGGAGGGATGGTATTTTGGTTTTCACGATCAACAATCCCCCATAGGCCGCGAGGGTCAGCAGAGAGTTGCGGAGGATACCGGACCCAACCCAATGTGGCAGAAGGCCAAACAGCCACACTGGAGGAGATGCACAGTGAGGTGCGAAATACCAATCACAGCCTGGACTCAGTTGGAACATAATCAAGATGGTGGTCAGCGGGGTACACAAAAGCACGAGGATAATGATGATGTTCAAGTGCTTGGTTTGCATCAATGACTTCCTTCTCTCTCATATGCGGCGGGTGGGATGGGTGCTGTCAGTATAGCATGGCATAGGAGATTTGTATCTACGCAATACGAAGAGCACGTGCATAGATATGTAGCACACCAACCATTCCCAAAACGCCATCAACACATGGCGAATGATCAGACCAACGTTGCGTTTGTGAACGAGCACTGGTACACTTCCTACGTTACCGGCGCAGATTGATGTGTACATAACGTGCAATTTTGTTTATCATATATGTATGATTCAAAAGAAAGTGAGTTTGTATGCCTCCATCGCCAAGCCAGTATGCCGTGGTTGCTATTCCGCTGAATCGCCCAGAGGTGGTGCCTTTTGTGATGCAGCATGCCCGACCACCACAGGGTGCGCGTATCCAGATCGTTGGCCAACGCCCCACGGAGCAGGCGGAGCACGCCTGGTTGACCCACCTCACAACCACGACGACACCGAGTATCGACGATCTGCTGGCGATGGATGATCCACAGCATCATCTGGTTGAGACCCATACTGACCGGCTCGTGCCGATGCAGTTTTTGTCTGACCCGGAGTATCTCACACGTAATCTTGGTGGGTGGGGACCGATCTATTTTGGGGTGGTTGGGCGATCATTTGATGCTCCCGATGACCCATTGCTGCAACAGCTTGAAGTATTGACCGAGTACGGATCAGCCATTCGCTGGTTTGGTGCCGATTCGGCGTTGGTGAGTTCACGACTGGAGCACGAACTGGATGGTGGCCTTGCAGCGGCAGTGGTGGCGTTACGTCGCCTCTTTGCCATACGCCAGCAACATCAGAATAGCCGCTTTGCGTACATCGGGCAGCTCTATGCCGCCATCGCCGATGGTCACGGTTTTGCGACACAGGGCGATCCGGCACTGCCCCGTGTGTTGTTACTTGATGAGCTGTTAGGGCAGCTTATGTATGTTGAACAGGCGCGTCGTCATGCGTTAGCTGAGGATCGTCCCGCCGATGCTGAGGCTATCGAAATGCAACAGCGGCGATGGCGAGACGAATATGGACTGACTCTGATTTTGAAGGGTGAGTATATCGCTGGTCGGCATCGGCGCAGTACCGTGATGATTGCGCGTGAACTGGGCGTGGTGGTCAAGCAGCCTGCACCGGAACCGCTACACGAGATTCAACTGGCTGCACGCACGGTGGATGGTCTCGCGGAGAATTGGCCCTACACCACCGGCGATGGCGCATTGGTAACACCACGCGGACGACTGCGCCTTGTGGTTGAGGAGGGTCTTATTCCTAAACTCGATGCGATTCTTGACCATCAACTGATATTTTCGACGTTTACTGGCCTGACCATCGAGCGGTTTGTGACTGGCCCAACTTTGCAGGAGTGGGTGCGTGCAGACCACACCCGACTGACCTCAGACATCTATGATCAGATCGTCACTATTCAACAGCTCTGCGAATTGCTTGATGGCGAGAATGGCGATTGGCATTCCGCCAATTTTATTGTCAACCAGACCGACAACGAGTTGATCCATATTGATTGGGGGGCGGCGCGGCTACGGCGCCCCGACGAGAACACGCCTGAGGGATGGCTCGCTCGTATCAATCAGGTGCAGAACATCTCGTTTTCGTTCCACGATCAGGAGTTGGCCGATCTCACCGTGCAGCGCCACACTGAATTGATGGCCGATCAGGAACGGTTGGCGCGCATCGAAGAACGTGCACGCCAGCGCATAACCACGTAGGTGATGGGCTTGCCCCATCACCAGGCTTGCCCATCACCTACGTGTTTGGTTTCTCCGAGTATTTGTATTCCATGTCTTCCTTCTGATGTATGCATTTAGATAAAATCATTGATCTTACTTCGTATAGATCAATGAGGCGCCTTTTCTGAATGATGTGACATCGCTCATAACGTTATCAAGTGTCATTGTATGTTAGTAAGGAAGATAAGATGTTTCGTCACTTTTTCATTATTGCCAGTATCCTTTTGTTTGCACTCTCAGCCTGTGCAGGGCAAGAGAATGGGATCGTTGAGTCAACAACAGACGCACCACCATCCGTCAACGCCGAACAGGTCGAGGAGACAGATGGCGCAGAGAACGCCGAGGGAGTTGAGTCAACTAATGGTGGAGTCGAGGAGACAGAGCCAGCAGCTACTGATAGTGATTCTGGTGCGAGCACTGAAGAGAGCAGCGAAGAATCGACCAATGAGGAATCAGACTACGAATACGCTGCCCCTGGGTACTGAGAGGAAACTCTTTGCTTGTTGAATTTCGCTTCCTGGGGCTCAAGCCCCAGGCTATGCTCAAGCCCAAGTTATACCAAAACCTTAGTCTATGTTACCTTCACAATTACGCCCTCATCGCCACGTAGTGCCAGTTTTGTGCCAATAGCTTCCTCTGTGCGATCCATATGTGTTGAGAGCACAACGTGTGCGCCCGTCAGATCTGGTGGAAGCTCCATCTGCTTTGGCTGGTCATCGATGTTAAGCACGACTAGCACCTGATCATCGCTTGTCTCGCGGAAGTACGCAAACACCCCGTCGGGTGCATCGGTTGAGCGGTAGCTGCCCTCTGTGAGTACTGGCGTTGAGCGTCGTAGTGCAATGAGCGCACGGGTCAGAGAGAGCATCGACTGGGCATCGGTTTGTGCAGTTGCCACGTTGATGTCTGGGTAGTCGTCGGCTATGGGCAGCCATGGTGTTACGTTTGCGGGGCAGAACCCGGCGTTGGCTGTGGTGTTCCACTGCATCGGGGTGCGTTGCGGGTCGCGTCCGGCGCCGATCCCCGGCACAAATTTCTCCCATGGGTCCTGTACTAATTCTGGTGGAATCTCAACATCGTGCATGCCAATCTCGTCGCCATAATAGATCGTTGGGGTGCCACGCAAGGTGAGCAGCAACATCATCCCGACGCGTGCCTGAGCAACACCGATTTTGCTGGCGAGGCGATGCTCATCGTGGTTGCCGAGTACCTGTGTGGGCCACGCGCCGTCGGGAAGTAGCGCTTCGTATTGGTCGATGATACGACGAAGCCCGGCGGCATCCCACAGGCGGGCATGGATGATCTGAAAGTTAAAGGGCAAATGCAACTCATCATTAGCACCGTAGTAGGTCATCAGTTCTTCAACTGCGACGTTCACTTCCCCTACCAGCATTCGTTCAGGATAGTCATCGACTGTTGCGCGCATCATCCGAATGATGTCGTGGACCTCTGGTTGGTTGCGCGTGTACTGTTCAATGCGCTTTTGGTATGGGTCCATGCCGGGTTGCCAGCGTGGGTTGGGTGGATTGTCACGAAGTTGAGCGTCTTTGATGATGCGATGAATAACATCGATACGAAAGCCATCGATCCCTCGTTCGCACCAGAACCGTAGCACGTCGAGCATGGCCTGCTGAAGCTCAGGGTTGCGCCAGTTCAGTTCTGGCTGCTCCGGCAGAAACGTGTGATAGTAGTACTGTTGTGTTTGTTCGTCCCACGTCCAGGCGGGATGCCCACCAAAGCGAGTTAGCCAGTTGTTTGGTACACCGCCATCGGGTGCTGGATCGCGCCAGATGTACCAATCACGTTTGGTGCTGCCACGTGACATGCGCGACTCCAGAAACCATGCATGCTGATGCGAGGTGTGGTTGGGAACATAGTCCAGGATAACGCGCAGATTGTGTTGGTGTGCTTCGGCGATTAATGCATCCATATCATCAAGTGAACCAAAGAGCGGGTCAATATCGATGTAGTTGGCAACATCATAGCCTGCATCGGCCATTGGCGAGGGGTACACGGGCGAAAGCCAGATGGCGTCAACGCCCAGCCAGGTCAGGTAGTCGAGCTTGCTGATAATGCCGCGAAGATCGCCAACACCGTCGCTGTTGTAGTCCAGAAACGAGCGCGGGTAGATGTGATAGATGATGCCGTGTTGCCACCAAAGATTGTTGTTCATGATGCTCCGGTTGTCGTGAATGTGGTTTATGGTTGGGTACGGGAGTCGGGAAGGGAAGGATGGATGGGCAACCGCAAGGGTTGCCCGCACGGCAAGCAGGGGACTAGAGGCGGGAGGCGCGCCATGCGGCGGCAGCATAGCGCCCGTGGGGATCTAGATTTTCGACGCCGCGGAAGTACTCGCGTGCACGTTCGGACTGCCCCTGTGCAATCAGCAATTCGCCCAGGTGAAAACAGAGTTCGGCCTGTCGTGATACGGAGCAGCGTGGGAGTAGTTTCTCGGCACTGTGAAGCACCAGTGTCGCTTCTGCGATACGTTGCTCGTTGAGCAGGTGCCGAGCCAGCGTGCACTGAAGTGCCGCGGTATCGGTAACGCTTTGTGCGACGGCTAATCCAGACCGTAGATGCTCCTCGACGGTGTAGGTTGAGGCTCCCTGTGCGCGTTCTGCTTCTGCCAGATACAAATATGCTAGTGCATACTGATCATTAAGTATAAGGGCCTGACGGGCAGCCTGTGCTGCTTCGTGCAGATGACCAGACTCGAGAAATGCGCTACTCAGGGCGGCGTGCGGGGCCGACTGGTTGAACAACAGGCTGGTAGAGCGTTGCAGTGATGTTTTGGCTTCTTCCAGTTCTCCCTTTGCGAGCGCCAGAGCACCACGCAATGCCAGTGTGTCTGCTGACCATGGATGCAGCAATAACGACAGACGGATTAACCATGTGGCTTGTCGGTAATGTGCCATCTCGATAGCAGTACGTGCCATGTGTAATGCGACGGTGCGTGTCGTAAAGCTCGCTGCTAAGATTGCAACCAGAACCATTGTCACAGATGATCCACCAGAGGCGAGGTGTACCAACAACAATAGGGCGATCATGATGCCTTCGGGAACCAATAGCAATTGCTGCATCACGGGAACGATTCCTCGTAATGGCGGTTGTACCGGGATGTGTGCATCTACATTGCTTGTCATCAGTGTGTCCTTTCACCAGTTGCCAGATGTGGCTCTGCGAAGCAGTGTAGCAGATGGTTGTGACAGCTACAGTCACAAGTTATGAGATATGGCTCGTTTGTTCTTGTGTAGGAGTTGTAAGGTTGGTTTTTTGTACAGACTTTTGTGCTCAACACAATGTTATGATTCTTCGAGCGCACGTTTTTCTTTGTCTTTAGATTAAACGTTCTTGAGCACAAGATTGGAGTATGAGAGATACCCCCAACTGACTCTCCTAAAAACCTGTCAGAAGATAGAGCTAAAACGACCATGCACTCATCGAGAGCATGGTCAGCGCAATGGTCGCTGCCCCGGCAATCCACGCCAGAGGGACATGGCGCCAGATATGGTTTGTACAAGGGTGTGTTGCCTTCACAATGATGCGGAGCAGGGTGGTGGTATGGCTACGAAAGGTGAGGTAATCAGAGGAGTGTTGTGTGTCAACCAGAGCCGATGGGTTGTAGGACAATTCGACGGTTGCCTCTTGACCAGGAAATAGCTGAATGCTTTGGGGCGATGCACAAAGCCAGTCGGGTTGTTGCAGCTTTGCTGTGATATAACGTCGACCTGTGTTCTTGAACGCTAGGGTGTGACGCAGTTGTGATCTGTTCTTGCATGCGAAGTCAAGCTGTTGCGTTGAGGTACTCAACTGTGGTGCTTGTGCCCCGTACCCTTTTGGGTCCAAGCGTGCTAAGATTGTGTCGAGTCCTGCATTCCGATCTGCTTCTTTGCTCACAATGTAACGCATCGATTGTGCTAACTCCTGATCACCCCACCATAGCGCGACCTGATCGGGCAGTGTATCATAGAGCCAATCGCAAGCCTCTTCCCAGTGACGTTTACACCATATGGCCAGGGTTCGTTCGCTTGTCACACAGGCGTTGTTTGGTGTACGAATGTAGGGAAGGCGTGTGGTGCCGAGCACAGCTTCCAGTCGTTGACGAAATTCTGTGATCGTGGGTCGTTGAGTGATGTCCTGAGCAAGGGCTGGGCGTAGGGCTTCACCAAAGGCACCCAGCTCACTCAGCCGAGGAAAGCGAAATGGATGGTTGCGTGGATCGTCATCGGTAGCAAGGTGATAGAGTGTGGCTGCCAGTGCATATATGTCGCTTCGCTCATCACTCTGGCCACGATATTGTTCTGGTGGTGCATAGCCGATGGTACCGTGACGATGTGAGTGATAGGGCCATGGGTGTTGTGATGTGTTGGCCAAAACACCGCCCTTTGCCGTTCCAAAATCGACTAAACAGATCGTATCTGCGGCACGATCAATGACGATATTAGCAGGTTTAATATCACGATGAATAACTGGTTGCGGTCGACGATTTGTCAGATACTCCAGTGTGCGACAAAGTGCAATCCCCCAGCGTCGTACATCTTCAATTCGGTAAGACTGCCCTTCGACCAGTGAACCTGTTATGTCATCAATATGTGTGAGGCCCTGTTCAAGATTTGGCCCGTTGACATACTCCATCACGATGTAAGCGGCTTGAGAGTCACGAAAGGTCGTAAGTAGATGCGGTAGGGTAGGATGTCGCAATGAGGCGAGCATTACCGCTTCACGCAAGGTATAGGGCGGTGATTGATGAGATGAATCGCCACTTTTGGGAGACTGTCGTATAGCTTTGATGACCACATCTCGGTTATGTGCTATGTGGTCAGTCGCAAGGTAGACAGTTGCCATCGTGCTGATCGAAAGCACCCGCCGAATAGTGTACGCACCATTCACCACAGTCTGACCCCGTTGAAGAGGTGTATTACTTGTAAGATTTGGGTATTCCCCGCCTGCTTTGGCAATGCTTGGTAACTCGACAGTTGTAGCTGCTTGGGTCTGGGCAGACATTGCCTGTGAATGGGTACTAGTACGATATAGGTTATTTATATGAATATGCTGCATATGTTTAATGACAAATTGTACATATTGACCGTATGGCTTGACACACAAAATAAACGTTCTCTTTGCGTTCGTAATAAGCATAGCATAGAGACAGGTTGCCAAAGATGACAAATACGTATCAGTCTTCACAATACTATCATTTGTTATATTTAGGAAAAGCCTTGATTTATTCGTTACACAATTATTACAGATTTCCTCTTCGCATTCATCTCTAATTGAGCTACACTGTACATATCAAACCAGAACAAGTCGCATGTCTTGTTGTACGGGTGACGTGTGAACGCGCCGTTTCTCCTATCACACTTTGTACGTTCAACGTCGTTAGTCTGAGTTGTTACCTTAGCGAAAGGCACCATGTGCTTTCGTGTCGTTTCAGTGATGATATAGCCAGGTGGAGCATCTGGTACTGAATTTGTGTACTCAAAAATATGTGTTGTAAACCAGGAGGGTATGATATGGGTATTGCCGATTTGTTTACATACGACTTGCTTGATCGCGACGAGTTTCTTGAATTTGATCTGATTGCGGGGGAAGATATTCCTGAGCTTGATCCGTTCGATGAAGGCGAAATCGATAATATCTTTGATGATTTCGAGGATTAGTGATCAGCTTGGATAGGTTTAGGTAAACCGGTAGTTTTCAGAGTACGGAGTCGTTTGACGTAGAGCGACTAGGTTTCACATATTGCCACGCATAATTATACAGAATAGATAAAGGGCCGTAGCCAAAAGTGCGGCCTTTGTACTTTTTCTTTGTTTACTCTCTACACCATTTCCTCAGATAACATGGCTCGAAATACTGCTTTAGTCGCATTACAATGATCTGAAATTACTCTACATTACTCTTATCTTTCTATTAGATAAGCATAACATCCCATGGTTCAAAAAAATTCGTAGTGTATGGTATATCTGTAAGAATGTAAAAATAACTAGTAAAGGAGCCGTTTATCAATGTTTATGAAACCATTCCAAGCTCAAACATATGCTGCGTTTCGTATTGTCGTTGGTTTGCTTTTCTTTCTCCACGGCACTCAGAAGATCTTTGGCTTCCCTCCGAGTGAGATGGGTGGAGGCCCTGCTTTCATTGTCTATGGTGCTGGTGGGATTGAGTTGGTTGCCGGTTTTCTCGTTATGATTGGCCTCTTTACGCCATGGGCTGCGTTTTTGAGCAGTGGTTTGATGGCAGTTGCATATTGGATGGCACACGGTCTAAATGGTTTGACACCGCTTGAGAATGGTGGTGAATTAGCAGCTCTGTACTGTTTTGTGTTCTTGTTCATTGCCTCACGTGGTTCCGGTATCTGGAGTGTTGATGCATTACGTGGTGCGGAGGAAGCTCCTGTCGCTGCCGGAAGTAGGGCTTGACCGTTGGTTTAATGACAGCATTGCATATATGTTCCTATGAATTCCTAGAATATCGCTGTAGGCCTTTATAGGAATGTATACCGTTTCCCATCTATCTGTAACATTATGCTAAGGTGACGGCTGACGATGGGGTCAGCCTTTTTGGTTTTTGGGAGATTCCCTGGCGCGTTGGGGCTGCCCCCGTGGCGGCCTTTTTACCACGTGTCGTTGCCTGAGCTGATCGAAGGCAACTTTCGGTGGGCCGACCAGCGACCCACCTACGTGTTTGGGTTTTCTCAGCGCGTTGGGGCCGCCCCCCGTGGCGGCCTTGCTATTACGTTGCACCATCTGGGTAGTGTTTGTTCTACGAGGGTGGGCCGCCACCCTCGTGCACCCCGGCCCAGGCGCGGCGCCCTGGGGACCCGCAAGTGGTCTGGGTGGTAATTGGAATAGAGGGGGCACATGCCTCGTTTGTGGATGAATGCCGCTTGTTTCCCATAAAGATGATCAAGTTATTTTGTATCTCGGTTCGTTGGCGTTTCTACATTCGATCTCAAGGGAAATCTTCCAGCGCGTTGGGGCCGCCCCCCGTGGCGGCCTCACCACTACGCTTCACCGCCCCCCTCCTCTCGGTGCCTCTTTGGACCATCTGGATGGGTTTGTTCTACAAGGGTGGGCCGCCACCCTCGTGCACCCCGGCCCAGGCGCGGCGCCCTGGGGACCCGCAAGTGGTCTGGGTGGTAATTGGAATAGAGGGGGCACATG
>JBCDFA010000024.1:0-42030 GCA_039178835.1 Chloroflexota bacterium | reverse complement strand
GCTTGATAGAAAACACGCATTCCATCAGTATGACAACTGGGACAAGTGAATGTATCTGACATAGTACGTAATCTCTCATTCAGTAATCATCATTCCAATACAAAGTGAGGCCAGCAGCTTCGTCATGCAACCTGACCTCACAGCAACCATGCACATACTACAAGAGCATAGGAGCTATGCACGCTGTTGTACACAGCAGAAACAACGTTGTATCACTCGTCGGTGGAAGCATTAATAATGATTGGTAGATAGGTCGTCTCGTTCGATGGCGCAGGTGTTGTTGGTGTTGCCGTCGGTGTTGCGCCCGGTTCACTCGTCGGTGTTGGTGTCGCACCTGGGTCACTCGTCGGTGTTGGTGTTACACCCGGTTCACTCGTTGGTGTGGCTGTTGGTTCGGGTGTTGGTGTTACGGGACTACCATCGACCAGTTGCACAACATCTACATCACCAAAATCGGCATCAGCGTGATGCGCCACGAGCAAGAGCGAGCCATTTGGTAGGCTGTTGGGAGATATAACCTTCTCCATATTCCACGAGGTTGGTTCTGTAGTTCCCTCTTCCCATACTTTCATCGAGTACTCCGCCTCACCATCATTCTCACCACCATTTATTGTCTCAACTCGTACTTTGAAGATATAGGTCGTATCGACATCAAGCACAAAATCCTCATCCACCCCACCGGGAAGTGGTTGATCATTGTTGCCATACAAGTAGAGTCGATAGGCACTATCAGCTGCTAACCAGCGATACCAGCCTAACACGCCAAATGGTGAATAGCCCATCCGAGGCTGACAGTCCCACCACCGATTACCAAATATTCCTTCATCAGGACCATAATGACCCTGCCAGCGCATGAACACACCGATACCAGGGCCATTGCTGGGATTTTGAAACCCGGCAGCATCAAAACCACGCACCGTCACAGGCACGGTTACTTCATAATCCTGCCACGATTGATCACCGATGGCGAGCAGACGGTCATAACCGATATCAACGGCAGTCACACCACCATCCTCTGTCACTTCCCAATCTCCATCAACCGCTTTGGCTACATCCTGTATATCGGATATGTCGCTCCAGTCGATATTGAAAATCCCCGGTGCCAATCCCTGGGTGTAGGTAAAAGTAACCTCTTCCAGGGTGACCTGACCGTCATTATCCTCTGCCCTGATAACAACCGTATTCTCACCAACATTGAGTGCGCTATCATCAATGCCAATTTCAATAGCAAAATCACCATTGTTGTAGAGACGCCGGTTGGTACACTGACCAGCCGGGCCAGGCGCATTGCCGATTCCTAACGTTCGTTGATTTCCTCCATTGAGTGTGTAGGTAAGAGAAGCGATACCATCAGGATCGGTCACTCTGCCCACAATGTTGATCCAGCGTTGCTGGACACCACTCTGACCAAATTCCTGATCGTCATCATACCAGACATCGATAGTGGGACCACTGGTGTCTGCCAGACTCGGCACGGTGGTTGGTGATGGTTCTTCTATTACAGTAGGGGGAACTACTTCGCCATCGGGTCCAAGCGTAACAAAGACATCAGGGTCAGTCGTCGTCACACTTTCGTTGCCGGTTGCAGAGATGACCATATAGGAGTAGGTCGTGCCCGGCTCTAGATCGGTCAAGACAATTTCGTGCTCAGTTACTTTGTCGGTTGTGCCATCCGGCACCGCAGTGGAGAGCGATGTTTCTGATAAGAGAATGGCGCTCGTGGCCGGCCTGTCCGTCGTCCAGGTCACTGTCGCCGAAGTCGAATCAACATCGACTTGCACATTACTAATGACTGGTAACGGGAAATCAGTGGAGGCAGCGGGTTGTTCGTTGTTGGTAGCCAGCGAAGATGTCGCAGCACTAAATCCGAACAACCCGGTGATAATACAAAACGAAAGGAGTAAACGTAGTTTCATATGGTTTTACATAGTAAAGTGCAGGGATATTGGAACAACCGCCATCCTTGCACTTCACCTCCGACTAAATTGCGAATAAACTAGCGAATAATTAACGGCAAGAAGACACCTTCGCTTGGGTCAACTGGCCCAGGAGTTGCGGTTGGCTCACCCGGCTCCATGGTCGGGGTTGCGGTTGGCTCACCCGGATCTGGCGTTGGTGTTTCCGTTGGTTCTTCGGTTGGCGTTGGTGTTGGCTCTGGTTCTGGATCATCGATAAAGTCTTCGTCAGCGGTATTCTTGAAGTAATCGATAGAACCAACAAATGCTGGTGCTGTTCCATTATTCGGCTCTGGATTAGCAACATAGACACCCACACGAGTCAGCGGAAGGTTACGAGTTTGAGAAGCTATCTCTGTGTAGTTCTCTTCGTCAACAGAGTATTCTAGTGTGAACGTGGTACCAGTACGAGTTAATCGTAAATATACAGGAGCCGTATCAACACCCATAATCTCTACATTCTCTGTTGGATTAACAACCACATAAGGTTCAGCACCACCATCGTTGGGGCGCACTTCTACAATAAGGCCGCGCAACTGACCAGCTGTTGGTGTTCTATAAAGTTCAAAGCGCAGAAAACGATCTGTTGTACTATTATCGTCATTTAACTCAACCATAATACCTTGTGATGTAGATGGTTCAGGAAGAGTATCGAACTTTACCTCCACCTGAAAATCTTCATCGCTTGCATCCTGCATAAGACGCGTGGCATTATGACCAGGTTCCCAAGACTCAAGCCCAGTTCCCTCGGGAAGGGTAATAATGGCGTTGGTTGGTGCATCCTCTGGTTCTAAAGTGAGTGTCCCACTTATACCATCAACCTCTGGCTGAATAAACTCCCAAATATCCGTGTCTAACTCCTGCTCGTTGAAATCATCTGATACAAGACCTGATGGATCAACGGCTTGAGCTGGCTCAACAGCGAGATTCGATGCCTGAATGGTAGTGAGCGAATTGCTTGCGTAGAAGCCTCCAAATAGTAATACTACGCAGCAAGCAAAAACAATGTGTAACTTCATGATGTCACCTGATACTAATTACAACTTTCAACCTTTAAACGGCGTTGTGTGTTGATGCAAGTACAACGGGAGAGATAATGTCACAACGACATGAACGCCCCAGGTTGGTGAGCGCCGAACATTCGGCGGAGTGATCCTGCACAAGCTTCAAGGTGTTGTCACACACCACGCCTGTTGACTGCATCGTCCGAGAACACGAAACCTAAGATGTTTTAGGTGATTGTGGGATAGGGAATAGGTATAATGAACTTACCTCCTCTCTGCCGATACTCATCCTGTTGCTGCAAAATCTCGTTGGCAAAATTCCACGCAAGCAACAAGACATAATCCGGCTGATCTTCCAATAGTTTGGTTGGCGCGAAAATTGGAAGATGGTTTCCACCCATGTAGCGTCCTTGCTTGAAGGTGTTAAGGTCAACCACATAATCAACTAACTCACGCGTAATACCGCAGTAGTTCAAGAGTGTTGTTGCCTTCGCTGCTGCGCCATACGCGGCAATTCGCTTACCCTCCTGCTTGAGCCCCCACAACATCTCCATCAGGGTTTGGCGAATACCTTTTACTCGTTCAGCAAAATCGTGATAGTAGGCAATCGTATCAACACCACGCTCGTGCTCTTCTGCTAACAAACCCTGTACGGTCTCACTCACAGCCTCACGTGGCTCAATAAAGAGCCGTAGTGATCCGCCGTGAATACTGGTCCGCTGAATATCGTTCAGATACAGATCGTGTTTACGGAAAAGACGATCCAGCGCTGTAACAGAGAAGTAGCAAAGATGTTGATGGTAGATTGTATCAAACTCACAGTGATCAACCAGATCGACCACATAGGGTGCCTCAATGACGGCCACACCTGTGTCTTTGAGAAGAATACGAATTCCCTCTACAAAGCCATTCAGGTCTGGCACGTGTGCAAGGACATTATTGGCAAGAAACACATCTGCAACGCGACCTTCGTCACGAAGTGTTTGTGCAAGATCCTTGCCAAAAAACGTACACATGGTTGGGATACCAGACTCCTGCGCTTTTTCGGCAGGCCCTTTTGCCGGGTCAATACCAAGCACAGGGATACTACGTTCAGCAAAATTGCGTAACATGTACCCATCATTGCTGGCTGCCTCGATAACGAGACTCTGGTCGTTCAAACCACGTGTTTCCATAATATACTGAGCACTTGCCCCAAAATGTTCCAGCAGTGCTTTAGAGACTGATGAAAAATAGGGATAGTCCTCGTAGAAGAGAATTTCAGGTGGTACAATCTCCAGAATTTGTACCAGGGCTGACTCTGGGCAGAAACCGAGAGTCAGCGGGGCCGTTATTTCTGGTTGATTGAGTTGTTCTGCCGTCAGTAGGCGATCAGCAAGCGGGGTATGCCCAAATTCAAGAATAACTTCAATATTCGTACTGCCACAGGCACGGCAGGTTGGAGGTGTCTCACTCATGACGTCTCTTTATCTTTCCTCTTATGCACCTACAGAAACAGCCTGCTCACGCCAGCGCAATGAGGTGTCTAACTGTCCACTACTGATAAGGTGTTTGATATGATCGATACGTTTGTACCGGGGCCCTTCGAAATCTTCAACGCGCAAGTCGACTTGCCGATAGGCATCATACAGTTCCTGAGCACCACGCCGCGCATCCCACTGTGGCTCAAAGTTCGGCAACACATCGCCAATCAATGAGCAATCAACACGATAGCACCGTTTGTCAGGTCCTGCGCCATCGGCATACTCAATACGGCAATTTGGCACGACATCGTGGACGATCTCAGCAAGTTCACTAATACGATAGTTTTCCGTCGTCCGACCGACGTTGAAAGCTTGGTTGTGCACCAATTCTCGTGGTGCTTCTAACACCGCCAAAAATGCACGTGAAATATCTTCAATGTGGACGATAGGTCGCCATGGGGTGCCATCGCTTTTCATGTAGATCTGCCCGGTTGTCAACGCCCACGCGACCAAGTTGTTGAGTACCAAGTCAAAGCGTAGCCGTGGCGAGACACCATAAGCCGTCGCATTACGTAAATAGGTGGGGCTAAAAGTATCGTCAGCAAGCGGTGCGACATCCTGTTCAACCATGACTTTTGATTTGCCGTAGGGGGTAACAGGGTTAAAATTAGCATTTTCATCAAGCATATCATCACCCGAAGCGCCATAAGTGCTACAGGATGAAGAAAAGATAAAGCGTGAAATACCAGCATCCTTGGCAAGTTTGGCAAGCCGCACAGACGCCGCATGGTTGATATCGTATGTCAACGCAGGGTTTAAATCACCAAGTGGGTCGTTGGACAACCCTGCCAGATGCATAACTGCATCAATCCCTGCAAGATCTTCAATTTGCACATCACGAACATCTTTATGAATACTTGGAACGACAGGAACCTCACTGAACGTTGACTGCTCGAAGAGATCACTGTCCAGGCCAACTACTTCATGTCCGGCAGCTTGCAGGAGCGGAGTCAATATTGTTCCAATATATCCATTGTGACCAGTAACAAGGACACGCATAGTCTAACTACTCCCAAATCTTCCAGGGGGCCTTACCACTTTCCCAAAGACCCTCCAATAATCGTTTATCACGAATCGTATCCATACACTGCCAATACCCATCATGACGATACGCCATCAGTTGCCCATCATTGGCAAGTCGAACCAGGGCATCCGACTCAAATGATGTGTCGTTCGAGTCAATATAATCAGCAATACCAGGCTCAAGCACAAAGAAGGCACCATTTACAAAGCCCTCAGCAGTTTTGGGCTTTTCCGCAAACTCGCGAATCATATCACCTTCAAACTTAAGATGGCCGAAGCGCGTCGCCGGTAATACTGCCGATAGCGTGGCTAGCTTGCCATGTGAGCGATGAAATTCAAGCAAAGCATGGAGATCAATGGTCGAAACACCATCACCCCAGGTCAACATAAAGGTCTCACCGCCCATATGGGGAATGAGATGCTTGATACGCCCACCCGTCTGAGTCTCAAGTCCGGTGTCAACCAGATGGACCATCCAATCGGGCGCATCACCGCCATGCATCGCTACATCACCAGTCTTCATATTGATCGATAAATTGCTGTTCAACATACAGTAATCAACCATATATTTTTTGATGACATGGCCTTTATAGCCAAGCGCGATCACAAACTCATTAAACCCGTAATGATCATAATGTTTCATGATGTGCCACAAAATCGGGCGCTCACCAATTTCCACCATGGGTTTTGGTTTTAGATCTGTTTCCTCAGATAGCCGCGAGCCAGCACCACCTGCCAAGATCCCCACCTTCATACCGACTTCCTCCTCAATTCATTCTGCATTGCACGGCGCATATTAATACTCTCATACACTGGCCATACCATTGCAGTAAGAACCTCTAAACCAATACGTGCGACATTACCTGGATAAACAATCCACTGCCCCATGCGGGCATAGCAGATCGCTTTATCCATACGACTCAACGGAACGCGGTTTACTGAAGCAACATATTCGCAAAATAAACGCCAGTTGGGAAATTGTACACGTCCACGGTTAGAAGGATCAAACCAAACCGCACGCTCACTAGCAGGGCGATTAGCCTTCACCGACATCTGGGCATGTTCACGGCGAAAGAAGAGATATTCAGATACTTCGTGGAAGGTCCCGCGCAATGCGAGTTCAGCAATCAAATTTCGATCTGACGATTGGTAACTGCCGATGAGCAACGTTTCACGTAAGGCACTCATACGCATCAACCCAAAAGCAACATTCATCATCCGGGTTGAAACCTTATGGAAGTCGTTATAGCGCACATAGGCTTTATCGGACTGCAAGTTGAGTCGATCTTCGTACTCACGAAGCAGCACACCATTCTCATCAATCAGCATCGTTTTCGGATAACAGAGAACCACATCAGGTTGTGTTTCAAGAACAGCAACACAATGCTCAAGATGGGTTGGAGCAACAACGTCATCATGGGCAGCCCACCGAAAAAACTCGCCCTGTGCTAATTCAACCAGGCGATTATAGTTCCAGGCAGCGCCATTGTTCGTGTTGCTACGATAGTAACGAATACGTGAATCCCGTGCGGCATACTCCTCACAAATAGTACGAGTTTCGTCTGTGGACCCATTATCACTGATGATCAGTTCAAAATCAGCATAGGTTTGTGCGAGCAGCGAATCTACGGCCTCACGAATGTACTGTTCCCCGTTAAAAACCGGCATGCCGATGCTTATACGCGGTTTTAATTGTGCCATGCTGGTACTCCTCAGTCATCAACAATCTGCTTTAAAAAAAACATGACGCTCAATCTTTATTCGTTTAGTGGTCGTATGTGATTGTTGATCAATGATACGCATAGAACCATCATCAATCTTTACATTTGGGTGATGACCACCAATGGAAATCCCATCCTCGGAACGATTGGCCATGTTTAGGGGTAACCTTGCTTCTTACTATACAAGAGGATGAAGTGATTGCAATTACAGTTTCGTCATTACATATTGCAGGGTAATGTGACGCAGGCGATTCTACTGATGAGAAACGCAAAATTCAAATATTACAGCTATGTAAGGGAGGGCTTTTACGCGTTTATGTGGTGCAATTTATATGCCATGGCTAATGCAATTTGATGATGGAAAGCTGAAAGTCAAATGATAGACATCTGAAAAAAGGTCTCAAAAAACACCTTTCTGTATGCGTTTTACTGTTTCGTTCAGTACATACGATGATTTAAATACGCTCTGGATATTTTATAACTTGATTATGTATCATAAGAGGTTGTTTTACGTTCTTTAGCTACACTCTTGGAGAATCAAAACATGAACAGACGGATATCCAAAAGATATACCTATATGGTACTCATATGTGAGCTCGCTCTATCAATAAATAACTTACAGTTGCTCTAGAGAGGGGGTCCACAATCGCCTGAGTATCTGCACTACTCAACACAGGAACAACCTCAAATGCAATACCAAAACCACGCCACTTAAGAATCCATTCCTGTAACAAGCATAGATCATCGCATTCCATCAATTGAAAGCAACGACTGAAATTTGGCTCAACCCAGCTATTTATATACGTCAAACCGTCGGGAAACATGCGTCCTTCATCTTGTATCCGCTTGTAAACAGGGAGCATATCATTATCTCTAAATCGCTCAATGATCATAAATAACATAATCTCTTCCTTCAATACACTAGATGTGAAAAACAAATCGAAATTGATAGCATAGTCAATATGTTCAAGCATATGAATGAAATCTAGTGCTATATTTCTTCCACTAAGCTCTTAGCGTTTATAGCCAATGGCCAAATACCCAGAACAGCAGCTAGACATGCTGTACCACCGACGATTAACAAGGCTAGTCCAACACCGAGCAACGTGGCCACTGCTCCACCAATCAGACTGATCACAGGGATTGCCAAACTATATAACAAACATCAATGTTGCACGAGTTCTTACAATCAAGGGGTTGAGAGTGCGCCATATTGTTTCTGTCTGGGCGAGTGGCACTTATTGCGGCAATGCCAGCCGATAACCATATAAAAACAATCAAGCTCTTCCAGTTGTCGATAAAATTACCATCATGAACCTGTAGAAAACTTCCTGAAGTAATGATGTCTTTCTGCACAAAAAAGACGCTGCAACTTCTGCAACGTCTCACAGGAATTATCAAATGTTCAAGCAGAGGTGTATTGAGAAACTATCCGCCCCACCAGGCTGGGCCACCCAGAAGCGCAATCACATTGAGAGCACCATGTGCAATAACAACACCCCAGATAGATCCGGTGCGTTTAGCACACCACGCAAAATACAAACCAACCAAACCAATAAAGATCACGTGCATCAATCCATTTGGGTTGGTCGGTGACAATGTACTTAGTGCAATAGCCGTATACAGAATGCTACCGACAATAAACCCAACCCCACCAAAAAGCTCTGTTGCCACCTGCTGCAACAGGCCACGATATAGAAGTTCTTCAAGAAATGCCGAGAAAACAACCAGGCTGATCAGGCCACCTACTACATGAAGCGCATTCATTTGCCCAACCAATGGCTGTGGCTGGGCAATAAAGTATGCCGCGATGCCCAATGGTACACCTGTCAAACCAATGAGCAACTGGAAACCTGGGGCTGTAAAAGGTATTCCCACCCGTTCCCAGGATATATTCAACAGTCGCATAGCCAGTACAATGGCAACAAACATCGGCATACCTACCAACACATACCAGTAGAGTGGTGGTACAGCGTCAGCACGGATAATGGTCGAGATACTGAGCACACGTACCAGTGGAAGCAATGCCAGTACTGGAAGAATACGACGATACGACACTTGTGGCATTAAAACATACTGGCTCAATAGCAATGGAATAAGTATAGCGTGGATTGTCACACCTGCTATGACGCCAACGAATGCCGCAACAAGCTCGCTCACTACTATAAGGATCGTATAGAGCACGACCACCATGCGTCCAGTGCTACTGATAAAGCCGACATTATTGTCTGCTGATATTTCACTCGTTATAGAACTATTCACTTGGGCCTCCTGCTTGAGTGTAGTATCTATGCCCACTTCACTTTTTCAATGCAAATAGCAATCGATGACCGAGGCTCATCAACCATAATTGTTCAGATCAAGAAAGCGCATAATAATGATGACAGCAAAAGCAAATAACAATGGAAAAACGGCAATATTGAGTGTTCGCACCCAAACTTTCGCCTGTGTACCGCCAACACTGCGGGTAACTTCTTTCTGAATGAGCATGATAATGGTGAGAATAACCACAATGGCTCCAAAGCCAGCCGCAAGAAAGCTGTGTGTATGTGTTCCAATGCTCATCCATGCTTCAAGTGTGGTATTGGTAATAGTTGTTGTCATTTTAAAACTCCTCGTTGTTTCTGTTACGGATTATGGTGAGGCTTCTGGTACGCTACGCAACCGCGTCGTCAGTGGATGAAGCAAAATACCAAGGACACTAATGCCAATCAATACACTCAGCACCAGTGTTGGTGACCAGTTGCCCATATACAGAGTTATCATTGCAACAATAGTTGTCAACGAAATACTGAGAGCAATCCCTAACATTAGTTCCACGACCCATTCACGTAAACCGAGGAGTCGTACTAATGCCATACCAGGACACACGAGCACAAACCAGAAGGCTAAGATAGGACGAATAGGTGTACTTACGTCTTGAAAGACCACAACACCCGTTCCTATAGCAGAGAGAATAATAATAATTGGCCATATAAAACGAGACATCGGTTTACTCCTCGTTACGATGCGGCGTCCTGTTCCAAAAGAACAATCAGAACAAGACACCGAAAATCATCTTATCGTCGTGCCGGAGGAGGTTCTCCCGGGATACGAAGCACCTCACCCACCACTAGGCTTTCTGGATTAATATTTGGATTCAGAGCAACAATGTCTTCGATACTCACATCGTACCGCTCTGCAATAAGATAGAGAATTTCGCCACGTTGTACCACATGGGTAAAGTAGCCAAGTTGAAACTCAGGTTGAGTGGCTGAGCTGACAGGAATTCGAATAACGTCTCCTACTGCAAGATTGACTGGCTCGATGCCTCGGTTCAGTGCAATGATATCGACTACGGTCGTCTCATATTGTTGTGCTAACTGTACTAAGATATCGCCGGGTTGAATAATATGATCGATAATCTCGACACCTTCTGGCAGATTTGGTGTTTCTGTCGTATCCTCTGGTTCCGGTGTTGGAGGAACAGCAGTAGGTTCTGGTGTTGTTTCTGGTTCAGGGGGAACTGTTGAATCTTCTTCATCAGCGGCCGGAGTACTGGTTGCCGTCGGCGCGGGCTCACTGGTTGCTGTTGGACTTGGCTGTGATGTAGGTGCACTGGTTGGCTGTTCTGTTGCTACTGGTTCGTCTGTTCCAGTGGGTTCATCCCCATCATCAGGAACCTGCCCTGCTCCTTCATCTGGTTGGTTGGCCGTGCGCTCCGGCGGATTTGTTAATACCAAAACCTCCGCGTCAGCATTGCTGAAAACAGTCGTAAATTCACCAGTCTCCTTCAATTCCTCAACCTGTGCATCCCAAGTGCCAACCGGCAATCCAAGGAACAGCTCGGCATAGGCCTGCTGACTTCTTGTCAACAAGAGATAGGACTCAGTCACGCGAGGATTGCCCATAAGTTCAATAATAAACTCGTTATCACCCGCGAGAAAGGCATCACGAATCGAGCGATAACGATACTGCTCATAATCCTGATAGCGCCATGCACTCCCTTGCATCGAAACTACAATCTGTGCTCCTGTCGGTCCATTATCGTAAATATACTGAGCACCAGCAACCTCAGCCGTTGTCTTATAGTCCATTCGCTCATTACCATAACGACTGAGATGGAAACCTGTCAGTAGTAGCAAACTCACTACTCCAATAATTGTAGTGGTGCGCCAAGATACACCTTTCTGCGGTGTCGTAAAGAACAGGGCTGCGGCGAAGAATGACATAAACGGGAGGGCAAAGAAATAGATACGTAGAATAGCCTCACCACCATAGCTCTGTAGCAATAGAACCGAAAATGGGACAAGAGCTAAAACAGCATATGTAATATCCCACTGACCAGTACGTAGACGACTCAGCCCCCCTAAAAACGCCAAACCCCAAATAGCAAGCGTCATAACCAGCCGCATTTGAATAACAAAAATATGCTCAGGGCTTCCAGCCAATCGGTCAGTCACATTGGCGCTTACGGTTTGACCAACTTGGCCAACACCACCAGTGACGACATCGAAGTGACCAACGAGATAATCCAGAGTCATAAAACTGAGCCATCCAGCCACCATTCCAGCCATTAGGATTGGGAGACTCCGCATCGAGCAGCGGCTCAAGACAACCAACGCCATCATGGCAATAATCTCATATTGAGGTGTGAGTTGATGGCTAGGCACGATAGCTGCAAAGGTCATAAACAGGACAATAACCAACCCAATCCGTTGGAACGGAGTGCTGGGAGCTGGTGACACCGTTTCACGGTCTAGCAGACCTTGAAAGCGTGCTACCAATCCACGGGTAGGACCCCATGAATGCAAAGCGCTCGGTAAGTTGGTCTGATTATAGGGTGTGTTAAACCAATACAAGACAATGCTAAGAATAACCAAACTTTGAAAATAGCTCAGTGCTTGCGGAGCAAAGTAGTCTTGTCCGACCCAGTTGGTAACAAAAAAGAACCAGATGGCCAACCAAATTAAGCGCTTATCGCTTGTGGCTGCACGAAACATAACATACAGTGGTGCAAGATACAAGAAATTGAGCACCACTGCTGACCAACTCGCAAAAGCCAATGGCGATTCTAGCCCAGCCAACTGGGTCAGAGCAGCATTGAGAACAAAGAATCCTGGCCAGTTAAAACGTGCTTCCAGGTTTGGCGCAACAGTGCCAGTTCGCATAATATGTTCGGTAAAACCTGCGTGCAACCATGTAACACCGAAACGTGGCTCTTCTTCTACAAATACAGTAATGCCATAGAGCATAACAATAAGAACCACGACTTGTACGATCAAAACAGGCTCCATACGATCAGCGCTTCGTAGAGTCAAGCAAAAGCTGATCGTCAATAGAACAATGGCCGCAAAAATAGCAGGTGGCATGACCGAAATAAGGCCCAGGTCATTCATCTGGCTAAAATCTACTGAACCAAGTGAGAAGAACCACAACAGGGATGCGACAAGAATGAGCAAAACCTGTAGCGAGATCGCTGAAAGTGGTGGGCCTGACACACTTTCAGATGGTACTCGATTCATTGTAAGCGTTCGATTTCTCATAGCACGTCCTCATCTTTAGCGTCGTTAATACATCCCTGATGGTCTTTAATAACCTATGCCTAAGTTTGAGCATTTGGCCGCAAAATAGGTCGTAGCTCAGTGCCCATCAACACAATAGCGATCAGAATCTGGCTCGTAAGCCATGCCACGCCAACACCAGAAATTCCTAGTATTGGTAACAATATATAACTTGCGCTCACAGAAAGTAGAAACAGTGAGCCTGAGACAAAGACAATCCGGCTGGTACGTTTACGTACACGACAATAGCTCACATACAACGAAATGACTGCGTATGGTAGGGCAGCTAATGCCAAAAGACGTAATGTATTCGTTCCCTGAGCTGCATAGTTCTCACCAAAAAGTTGCAGTATGAATGGTGCGCCTATGACAATAAAGAGAACAATAGGAACCAGAATACGCATAAGCTGTGCCAGTGAACGGCGTCCATATTCACCAAATTGTTGCTCATCGATAGCGCTCTCTACTGTGAGTGAAGTAGACATACTAATAGAGATAAGCTGAAGCGTAAAAGCAATCAGCCAGGCAATACCAAAATAGGCACTGGCTTCTTCTCCAAATGTGCTCAGGATCATAAGAGGGAACGCAGCAATAGCGGCCCGTCCAAGCAGTGATCCTAGAAAATCCCATGTAATAAAGGAAAAGAGTTGTTGTACCTCAATTGGCTGAGCCTGGTCTCTGGCTGTCTCCATATGATGCGGAATAAGCCGCCAGAAAAGTATGATATTAACAGGAATAATCGCAAGAAGAATGGGAATAGCCCAAGACACAAAAATACCATTGGCCAGCCCCAACATTGCTCCTGAAAATGCAATAAGAAAAACAATTTTGATGATGGCAAAGAGTGCATTTTCGACGGGCACCCATACGGTACGGCGAAGACCAGTAAGCACACCATCCTGAATAGCAAAAATTGAGTAGCCTATATTGGCAAGGACGAACCAGATGAGAAACCACGAACTTGTGAATACAAAATTTTCATCACCCCAGAAACTGAGTCCGAGCACAAAGATAGTTGCGGTGATGGCAGTGGTAACAATACTGCTCAAATAGGCAATGCCAACCAGGCGAAATGTGGCCTGACCAGCAGTGGGAATAAAGCGTGTGAGCACACCGATCATATTGAGTTGCGACATGCCCGAGAGAAATGTCATGGCCGAGACGATAGCATATCCAATGCCAACCTGTGCTTCTGTGTAGAAACGCGCTGCAACCAACCAGTAGACAAAACCAAGTACTGATGTCAGCCCATTACTTAGCATCAAGGCATAGGCATTACGATAGAGTGGCGTTTGTAGATGTGTGACAACCTGTGCGACTGACAGGTGTCGAATATTAAAGGCTTCCTTGAACATTATAGTCTTATTCTAACGTGGAATAACCTTTGGCTATGTCTATCAAGCATAGTACTATTATCCCACATCTAATCGGCGAACCACGTCCATGTTGGTACGTCACGATACGCCACAGTAATCGATTGCCCCGCCGAAATGCGAAAACTCCCGCTTGTCATCCCTGTTTCATGACCTCCAATTGCAACCCCTGTGACATCTCCACCGCTCAGATAGACTGTTACGCCTGTATGATATGGGTTAATCAAAGATTCACCACTCTGTGGAAGTGTGGGTGGGCCAAGAATCCCTCCACCAATACTATCAATATTAATATCAACACAATTCTCACCAACTTCATATGGAGATCGTGCTGTGTTACTAATATGATTGCCACTACATTTGGCCTGCACTACGTTGTTAGCAAGATGAATGCCATAACGATAGTTTTTTGAGTCACTGCGTGTAAAAATTTTATTCCCAGTTATCGTCAATTGATTAATACCTGCTGGTACCGAGGTTTCGACATGGATACCATCAAATTGATCATCAGCCTCAAGAAAGTCGCCAAGAATTGAATTGCCAGATATAAGCATTTGACTCCAGGGTCCTGAGCCTTCAACCGTAGTACGTGTCACGTAGATAGCATGCTGATTGTTGGCATTCAAATCGTTCGATGCGATGATAATATTGTAGGCTGTTTGTCGGACCTGTACAGCGGCTCTTGCGTGGCCAAAGAGTCCATTATTCACAACACGAACTCCGCCATTGTTGATGATTACACCAAAATCACAATTCCGAATATAATTCTCAGAAACGGTATGATCAACACCATTGATGTCAAAATAGACACCAGCACCACCACATAGAGCAATACGACATCCAACAACTCGATTTTGGCTTGAGACGTTTGTCATTCCATCAAAACCCATACGGATACCATGTGTTTGACACTCTGAAATTTCTAAGTGCTCAAAAACAGAATAGTATGCTGTTGTGAAAATACCTTCACGTCCATCAGGATTATTTTCTTGATTGCCCTGAATACCAAAGTGCGAAAGATGAACACGTCCGAAGGCATGGCTCCCCGCAATTCCTGCACTATCGTCGGTGATGACGGGGGCATTGACACCATTTCCCAATCGCAGAATGGTGTTATGTTTTCCCGCTCCGGTCAGTCCAATATTATCTTTGAGTATTAAAGAGCCACTGTTGAGCATATAGGTACCAGCAGGAAGATAAATATATCCACCACCGGCATTGTGACAATCATCGATGGCGGATTGAATGGCTGGCTGATCATCAGCTACACCGTCACCTTGCGCGTTATATGGCGCGTATGTCACATTGAGTGCGAGCGCATTGAGACGTTGTTCAAGTTCACGATCATTTTCATTCCAGATAGTGCGCCCATCGTTGGGGGTATCGACTGCCAAGACTTCACGAATTGTCATTGCTTTGCTATTGTACTATTTCTCACTACATATCGTCTGACATTTTCGTCACAGTCAACAGGATTTTGTCACGTGAGATAGTAGGAAGGCAGCCCGATATTGCGTATGAGGATGCGGTATGGAGGTCTTACCTGGCGATTTGCTCGTATGTGACAATAAGTTCTGAAAATGTAACATTGGTCTGTCCCCATGATTGAAAGGCATGTACTAATGCTTCTCTTGTAGGGGTGGGAGCAGAATCCTCAGTTGGGGTTGGAAGGGGCAGATTTGGTGTTGGTGAAAGCACTCCTTCAGGTCGCTGTTGTGTTCGAACATAGAGAACAGAGAGTGCTGCCGTACCTGCCCCAGCTACCATGATGGTGAGAAATCTGCGCCGAGAACGCGATTGCAACTATGTTCCTCTTGCCAATGGAGCGGCTGTACGTACATCCAACCGCCCATAACGGCGTTGTAATTCTTGCACACGCAGACGGCCTCGTACAAAGGCAATTGGTCCATAGGCCATACCCAGAAGCTCAAGATAGGTCAGTTCCTTGGGAAAATCAACATGCTTCTTAACATGTTTTGATGATTTAGGATAGAGCAGTACGAACAACCCATAGGGTATTTTGGTTGCAAAATCCAGAATAAGTCGTGGATCATCAACCAGACATTTAGTGAGTGAAGCACTAAAGCCCACACCATAGCTATACATCTGTTTGCGTAGCTTCTCATAGGTTTTACGATGATAGTGGTGGATTAAGCCACCAGGTGTGTAGACAAGCCGCAGCCCTTTCGTGACGACTTGCAGGTAGGCTGCAATATCTCCACCACCACGTGAGGGACTTCCTGTCCCTAAAGCCGGATCAGTTCCTCCTAGTGCACGGATCACTTCAGTACGGAAGGCCATATTGACACCAGAACCAAACTTTCCAGCTACATATGGATACAGGAATTCAGGAGTGCGATGTTCCCGCATATCGTAGACTTTGAGTTCAAAGCCTTTGTTGAAACCACCATACTGTTCAAACCACAGTTGGGAAGGTGCTTCTAATTCTGCTGGAATCGTCACACCTGTTACACATCCGACATTATCAATCGTATCAAAGGCCATAATCATTTCGGTCAACCAATGTTTGTCAACGAGAACATCATCATCGGTAAAAGCGACAAAGTTACCTTTGACTTCAAGCAGGCCACGGTTGCGCGCCCACTCAACACCAGGCCGATCCTCACGAAGATAGCGAATCTTACCGGTTGGCTCAAATCGCGACTTCACCAGTTCCTCGGTCGCTGAAGTGCTTGGGGCATTATCAACAACCAACACTTCATAATTTGGATAATCCAGCTTGGCTAACGTTTCTAGTGTTGGCCCAAGCGTATCTGGTCGTTCACGTGTTGGAACGATCACAGTTACCGCTGGGGCGTTAGCCAGAAATCGTTCACGTGCTATTAATGTAGGGGGAACAGCCGTTGCCGGTAACCCATTGGCATCAAGGGTAGTGACTTCAGCAAAACCATTTTTGCGAAGATGTGCGTTAATTTCGTTATGAAGATGTGTCCATATTTTTTGTGCATATACCGGCGCACTCAGACCATCAGGACCATAATCCAACTCTACCAAGCCAATTGGTTGTGTGTACAATCGCACAAGCACAACCGCTTTTTCATAACGTTTTCCATTATCTGGGTTGATAGAAGAGATGGCGGGTAAGGCCTGACCAATTTCGACTTCCATCATCCGAATGGGCTTGAACCCTGGTGGATTATCGTGCTTATGTGCACCTGGTGCTGATATCGTTTGTTGTTGAGTCATAAATGTTGTGACCTCGTTGGTTTCACTCAATGCATGATAGTAGACTGTTCTCAACCAGACCGCACGACGCTGTGTTATGTCTTCTCAGCAGCAGTTGATATCCCATACTGTTGCTGATCTTCGTACTGTTGTAGCTGTTTGCGGACCTGTTTGCGACTCCGCAGATATGCCAGTGGCCCGTACAACATCCCTTGCAACTCGAGTTTGGTGAGCTCCTGCGGATAACTCCCCTGTTTTTTGGCATTCTTGGCTGAACGCGGATTGAGTGCATACAACAGGCCAATGGGCAGTTTTTTTGCAATGTCTATGAAACGGTGTGGTTGCTCAAGTACTGATTTCGTCAGAAATGCCGTCAATCCTACACCATAGTTGTAAATTTGTCGATGTAATTTGGCATAGTCACGACGATGGAAATGATGGATAATCGCATTGGGCTCATAGACAAGTTGGTATCCCCGTGTAACAATGCGAAAGTAGAGATCAATATCACCACCTGCACGGGCCGGGCTTCCGGCCCCAAGCGATGGATCAAATCCGCTCAATCTCCGTAACACCGATGTTCTTATGGCCATATTGACGCCTGAACCAAACTTCCCTGCTGTATATGGGAACAGACGATCATCGGGTCGATGCTGATCTAAATCATACACACGACGATCAAACCCTTTGTTAAAGCCCCCGAATTGCTCAAACCACAGTTGGGAAGGTGCTTCTAACTCTGCGGGAAGAGTCAATCCTGTCACACATCCAACATTGTCACTGCACGCAAATGCACGAGCAATAGATACCAGCCAATGACGATCTACACGCACGTCATCATCAGTAAAGGCGACAATATCACTCTTAGATTCTGCCACTCCACGGTTACGTGCCCACTCGATACCAGGACGATCTTCACGCACGTGGCGGACTCGCCCTGTATGCAGAAATTGTTGAACAACCTGTGCAGTAGCATCACTTGTTGGCGCATTATCGACGACAATAACCTCATAGTGTGGGTAATTGAGCGCGACAAGATCATTCAGCGTGACACGCAAACTATCTGGTCGCTCACGAGTAGGAATGATAATACTCACAAATGGTGCATTTTGGAGAAACGCTTCCTGTTTCTTCAGATACGAGGGTGTGTCTGTTTGTGCTATACCGGCGGCGTCAAGAGACAGGACAGTTTGTAGTCCATTGTTTCGTAAACAGGTATTGATTTCATCATGCAATGTTTGCCAAATCTGACGCGCTAAGGCCACTGCACTCATATCACCCGTGCTCAGATCAATATGAATAAGGCCAATTGGTTGGGTGAAGAGACGGATAAGCACATATGCTTCAGTGTAAACAGTGTTGGCAACAGGATGCTTGGCAGAAACGTCAGGGAGCAATTCACTAATCTCAACTTCCATCATCCGAATAGGCCTGAACCCTGGTGGATTATCGTACTTGTGCGTATCTAATGCTGATAACGCTTGTTGTTGAGTCATAAATGTTGTGACCTCGTTGGTTTCACTCAATGCGCTCTAATAGATTGCTACCAACCAGCTCCACGACGTTGTGTTATGTCCTCTCAGTAGCAGTTGATATCGTATATTGTTGCTGATTATCACGTTGTTGCATTTGTTTGCGGACCTGTTTGCGACTCCGCAGATATGCCAGTGGCCCGTACAACATCCCTTGCAACTCGAGTTTGGTGAGCTCCTGCGGATAGCTCCCCTGTTTTTTGGCATTCTTGGCTGAACGCGGATTGAGTGCATACAACAGCCCTGATGGTAACTTCTTTACCAATTCAATAAAACGGTACGGTTCTTCAAGGATCGTCTTGGTTAAAAACGCCGTTAATCCTACACCATAGTTGTAAATTTGTCGACGTAATTTGGCATAGTCACGTCGATGAAAATGATGGATAATCGCATTGGGCTCATAGACTAATTGATACCCACGAGTGATGACTCGAAAATAAAGTGCAATGTCACCACCTGCTAACGCCAAACTTCCGGCACCCAATGCAGGATCAAATCCACTCAACCTCCGTAACACCGATGCTCTCATCGCCATATTTGCGCTTGAGCCAAACTTCCCCGCCGTATATGGGAACAGACGATCATCGGGTCGATGCTGATCTAAATCATACACACGACGGTCAAATCCTTTGTTAAAACCCCCAAATTGCTCAAACCAGAGTTGTGGGGGTGCTTCCAATTCTGCGGGAAGGGTCAATCCTGTCACACATGCCACATTAGGACTGCTCTCGAATGGACGCACGATCTCTGTTAACCAATGGCGATCTACACGCACGTCATCATCAGTAAAGGCAACGATTTCACTACGAATGTCCTCAAGACCTCGGTTGCGGGCCCAATCACACCCAGGCAAGTCCTCCCGCACATAACGTACCCGTCCCGTATGAGCAAAACGCTGCACAGCTTCTACAGTCGCTTGTGTTTTGGGAGCATTATCGACGATAATGACTTCATAGTCTGGATAGTCGAGTGCTACCAAATCTTCAAGTGTTATAGCTAAACTCTCCGCACGTTCATGGGTCGGAATGATAATACTGACGAATGGTGCTTTCTGGAGAAAGAGTTCTCGTTCTTGTAAATGAGATGGAGTCACTTCTTTCACAATCCCATCAGTATCAAGCGACGCTATCTGTGGAAGCCCATTTTGCTGTAAGCTGACATTTATTTCGCTATGTAATTCCTGCCATATCTGGTGTGCCAGCAACTCTGCCTTCAGGCAATCATCCTGCAATACCATTTTAACAAGGCCTAATGGCTGGGTAAACAATCGTACGAGTATGTATGCATGTCGGTACGTGAGACCCGAAACCGGATTTCTGGCAAGAATATCTGGTAATGGTTCACTGACCTCCACTTCAATCATACGAATGGGCTGAAATGCAGTAGTCTCGATTGAAATGTCATGGCTTTTTTGCATTGGTAGTGTCATTCTATATTTTCTCCGGAAAACAAATTCTCTCCCGCTTCTGCCAGCAACCTCATCTTCCGCAACCTTGACTTTTCCGGGGAAACGATTAGTAATGAGCTACAGACGATTATTTAGCATCTATGCTTTGAAGTGGATGTACACGTACACTATCTCTATCAGCATACCGTACAAAATGAAGACTTTGACATCTTACGACGCCGATTCGTGACGGACGGTGTTTTGCTCAGTGGTCGGTGTATGACTTATGCTGGATCGCTCAACATACTTACCCTTCAGGTATCCGAAAGCTGTTAAGGCTAATCCAAGTGTGATAGCCCCTGATTGTTGTATTCCAGCTGGATTACCTTTGAGCGTATTTGCAATACCACGAAACACACCCTGCGGCAACGTCCGCATCGTATAGGTACGTTCCGACGACAAGCCATCCTGAGCACCCACCAAATTAGTTACGAGTGCTTTGGAAAGACCCTCTGAATAACATCGAGAGCGGAAGTAGTCCCAATTCGCGCGGCTTATCGGTACGCGATGGGCAACTCGTGCGCGCGGCTCATACAACATAATACTGCCTGGCCAGCGTTGATTCACACGAATACACAATTCCGTCTCTTCACATCCGACAGGGCGTTTTCCAACACGGCCAATGCCATTTCGGAACCCACCCACGTTGTCAAAAATCTCACGACGAAAAGCCATGTTACAGCCAATCAAGTTACGCACCTGTGCCGTAGTTTGTGGCATACCTCGATAGGTACAGCCCACAACCCAATCAAATTCCGCAGGAAACCAGCCTGGTCGACCAGTTTGCCACATTGGCTCAATTGACCCACCAACACCCATAACCTGCGGATCGGCGAAACCCGCATGAATGTAGGACAACCACTGTCGATCAGCAACAGCATCTTCATCAATAAAGGCAATGATTGACCCACTGGCAACAGCGATACCACTATTACGTGCACCAGAAAGGCCGCGAGTTTCTGTGTTCTCAATCACAGTTATATCTGGCATGTGAGCACGTGTACGCTGGAAAAGTGCAGGATTATGGTCAATAACAACGATAATCTCGCGTGCAGGAAGTGTTTGGCGTCGTAACGCATCCACTCCTGCACACATATCATCCCAACGATCCTCGGTGTATGCACACATCACAACCGAGATATCACCGGCAGATGGTGTCATTGCGAACCACCTACCGCACGCTCAAGTTCCATATCACTGATAGTCTTTGTTTCCAGAGTCTTAAGTGAAGTGGCTGGTACGGCACTCGCGATGCGCTTATCAGCATTCATCTGTGCTGCACGCTCCTGCCAGTGATTGGGGCGCATTCGCTCTTTCACAATGGTCTTGAGAACACGCCAGCCATCTGGAATAGTGCGAAGTCGTCCAATACCGTGAACACGATCTGCCTCAAAGCTTGGTACTTCAGCTATCTGGAGACCTGCACGCAAGGCACGAATGTTCATCATTGTTTCGATCTCAAAACCATCGCCGTCCAAGTCAAGCATTGGAACCACACTGCGCCAGAAAGCGTTGTAGCCGTAACACAAATCGGTGTACTGACCACCAAAGAATGTGCGGACCATCACGACAAAACCAAAGTTCCCCATACGGCGATACATTGGCATGTCAGAAGTACCACCACCCTGCATAAAACGTGATCCCTTGGCGAAGTCGGCACCGGCACACAAGACACCGACATATGCCGGAATTTCTGCTGGATCGGTTGATCCATCGGCATCGAGCATAACAATGATGTCACCAGTAGCGGCGGCGAAACCTGTTCGTAACGCTGCACCTTTGCCGCGCCCCTCTTGATTGACAACGCGAATGGTGGGAAGTAACTCGCGTGCAACATCGGCAGTCCCATCGGTTGAATGTCCATCAACAAGAATAACCTCATGTACATCCGCTGGAATGCGTGGCAAAACGTGTGGCAAGTTCTCTGCTTCGTTAAGAGCTGGAACAATAACGCTTACGGTTGGGGTATTCATGCTATCTCCTCTTGGATTTGCTCCTACATTTGATGTCATCATAATACTACTCACTTTTTGCTGTTGGATCAAAACTGTTCCTAGCGTACTCTTTACATTCGCCTACAATACGTCACCTGAACCTGTGGTGGAATGTGCAACAATGCGAGCGGCGATGTTTGAGTTGATTACGGTCAGGTTGTGACAACAGGGCGCTTTTTTCTGCTTCCTTCTTAGAATGTACGCAATGAGTAGCGATACCAGTTTCATTTGTTATCAAACTTATTTCTTCGTTACTCACCCTACATCTACATTCCTCGCACCTCGTTGTGCTATGTAGGATAGAGCGCTATGATAAAACTCGAATGAATGACGATGAAGCGTAGATGAACAATCTCTTATATTAGGCCTGTCTCTGTACGATGCACTACAGCGCGATCCCTTCCCAATGCTTTTCTATCATATAATTTCTTAACTTTTCCATTGAAATATGGAGGCCCAAAGAGCGAGAAACACCTTCTCCCACGCAGATGCCACACAAAATCATTAGCTTTTGCAAAAGGAAATAAAGGCTTTTTATGATCATCTGTAAAAAGTACTGTTTTTACCGGAAAGAAAAGACTTTTCGATAAATTTTCATGCAGTTTGCCTCTTCTAACAACAATGGGGGATAGTCAGAATAGTCGTAAAGTACTATGCTGAAAATGGGATAGAGTAGAGTGTGTATTCATTGCAATCTCGCTATTTTAACGAACCCTAAGTATTTACACATGCACATATACCAAACAAAATCCTTAGAACACTCCATAGTCAAACTGTTGAACACACTGGCATTGTAGTGGCGCTTATGCTAGAATATCAGGAGTTTAGGTAGCAACGGTGCGCCTCGGCCTTTCAGTGGTCGAGGCGTTTTGTGTGTTACCATAAGAGTGTCTTTTTTGATAAACACGTACTATTTCCCTATCACGATGATGAGGCATCTGAATGCAACAAGCAGATATCCGAAATATTGCCATTATTGCACACGTTGACCATGGTAAAACAACTCTTGTCGATGCAATGCTCCGACAGAGTCGTATCTTTCGCGAGAATCAACAGGTCGCAGAGCGAGTCATGGACTCTATCGATTTGGAACGCGAACGCGGTATCACCATTATGGCCAAGAATACCGCTGTTATGTATCGTGATACCAAAATTAACATTGTTGACACCCCTGGACATGCTGATTTTGGTGGTGAAGTAGAGCGTGTTATGAACATGGTTGATGGGGTACTCCTGCTGATCGATGCCGTCGATGGGCCAATGCCACAGACCCGTTTTGTCCTTCGCAAAGCCCTACAGGCAGGACACCGTGCTATTGTCGTCGTCAACAAAATTGATCGTCCCAATGCACGCCCCAACCACGTCGTCAATGAAACCTTTGATCTGTTTGTTGATCTCGGTGCAAGTGATGAACAGGCAGAATTCTCGGTTATTTACACCAATGCAATAGCAGGATTGGCGGGCCGTTCTCCGCTCAAAATTCACGATTCGCTCGAACCCTTATTCGAAGCTATCATTGATCTTATTCCACCACCTGATGTGGGTAACGGAACACCACAGTTGCTGGTTACGACTACCAACTACGACTCATATAAGGGACGGATATTGATTGGGCGCCTCCAACGGGGTGAGTTGCAACGAGGACAGGCTGTTTCCCGTATTGATCGTATTGGTGCAGTGACAGCGACCAAGATCAACCAGCTATTTGTCTTCAACGGGCTTGACCGGCAGGAAGTCGACCATGTCAAAGCAGGTGATATTATTGCTATCGCTGGTATTGAAGATGCCTCGATTGGTGATACCATTGCCGATGCTCAAGAACCAGAAGCATTACCCTCTATTAGCGTTGAAGAACCAACAGTACGTATGACCTTTGCGGTAAACAACAGCCCCTTCGCCGGTCGCGAAGGCACCTATGTAACATCACGCAAATTGCGTGAACGGCTCTATACAGAACTGGAGCGTGATGTTGCTTTACGTATTGCCGATACTGACGTAGCCGAAGCTTTCTCTGTCAGTGGTCGAGGTGAACTCCATTTGACGATTTTGATCGAAACGATGCGCCGTGAAGGGTACGAATTCCAGGTATCCCGCCCTGAAGTTATCTTTCAGGAGATCGATGGACAGAAAATGGAGCCTATCGAACAGGTCGAGGTCGAAGTAGCAGAACAACATCAAGGAACCGTCATTGAGTTGATGGGCCAACGTCGTGGGGTCATGCGCGATATGCATATCGTTGGTGATGGAACGGTACGACTTATCTTCCATGTTCCAACACGTGGGCTACTGGGCTTCCGACAAATATTCCTTACCGCCACACGCGGCGAAGGCATTATGAACACACTCTTTATGGGGTATGAACCATTAGCCGGAGAAATGAACACTCGTTCAAATGGCTCGCTTGTAGCCTCAGAAACCGGCGTGACCACGACTTTCGGACTCCATGGGGCACAGGAGCGAGGTCAGTTGTTTATTACTCCCGGTACCGATGTCTACGAAGGTATGATTGTTGGACAACACAGCCGTGACCGCGACCTGGAAGTCAATGTGTGTAAACGTAAGCACCTGACCAACATTCGTTCTTCGTCTGCAGATGAATCGATGCGGCTAGAACCACCACGTGTACTCAGCCTCGACGATGCGATTGAATATATCAGCGACGACGAGTTGGTCGAAGTCACACCAGAAGGCTTTCGCCTACGCAAACGATTGCTACAATCCGATGAGCGCCGTCGTGAGCAGAAACGCCGTGACATGGCCCTCGCAGATCGCTAAGAAAGGTAATCACAATGAGTTCTGTACTGCCACAAACGCTAACAGCTAATAATCTATCAAATGTACCAGATACTGGGATGCAGTACGAACTTGTACGCGGAGAGGTGGTTGAGTTAATGCCACCAGGTGGAAAACCTGGGGCAATTGCGGTTGCCCTTGCAATGGTATTACGACTCTGGACGAAGCAACATACAAATGGGTATGTTGCAGTTGAGGCAGATTATATCCTCACATACAATCCAGATACAGTACGAGGTCCTGATGTTTCGTACGTGCGATCAGAACGAATCCCAACAGATGGTATTCCAGAAGGTTTTTGGAATCTTACACCTGATCTTGCAGTCGAAGTGGTGTCGCCAAGTGAGACAGCTGAAGACATACGTGAGAAAGTACGTGATTTTCTCATGGCTGGCACACCACTTGTATGGACCATATATCCACGGACACGTGAAGTGATTGTACACACGGCAGACGGTATTGCACAGACATATGGAGAAGCTGATGTCCTGGAATTTCCAGAAATGCTACCAGGTTTCTCCTGCACAGTTGCTGAACTTTTTGCCTAGTACTTACACAAAAAAGTCTTTACACTCAACCTATCCTTTGTCGATAAGTACTTCAACCTGTTGATGCAATGTCGTAAGTGTTAGGAGATCGTCTGCCCGCAGCGTCACATGGCCTAGTTTTCGGCCAGCCCGTGGCGCTTTGTCGTACAAATGAGCATGTGCTCCAGGTATGGCTAACACACTCGACAAATCAGGCAATGTGCCAATCAAGTTAGTCATTGCTGCATGACCCCGCACTGCAACAGCACCAAGTGGTACATCCGCAACGGCACGCAGATGATTCTCAAACTGGCTTGTTTCGGCTCCTTCAATCGTCCAATGACCTGAATTATGCACACGCGGTGCCATCTCATTCGCCACTAACACAGCCTGTTGCTGGTCATCTAAGACCTGAAAAAACTCGATTGCCAGTACTCCGACATACTCAAGTGCATTCAAAACACGTGTAGCATAATCCTCTGCTTGTTCTTGAAGCGCAGGACTCAGCTGTGGTGCAGGGGCAAGGGAGCGCCACAGGATGCCCTGACGATGCTCGTTTTCCACCAACGGGTAGCAGGTCGTCGTCCCATCACGACCACGCACAGCAATGATCGAGACTTCGCGAGTAAACGCAACAAAGCGCTCAAGAATCAAGGGAACCTGCCCCAGCGCAGCCCATGCATCAGCCATATCATCCATCTGACGGATAAGATACTGTCCTTTGCCATCATACCCAAGCCGCCGAGTCTTGAGCACAGCTGGTAAGCCCACTTCTGTAACGGCGCTCTCCAGCTCTGTACTGGTGTTGACTGCGACAAACGATGGTGTAGGTATCCCTAGTTCTTGCAAAAACTGTTTCTCCACCAGACGATCCTGAGCGGCTTCGAGTGCCTGTGGTGGCGGGTACACCGGCACCATTTGGGCCAGCATCTGCGCCGTCTCAACAGGCACATTCTCAAACTCATAGGTAACCACATCAACACCATCGGCAAATCGCCGCAGCATGTCTCCATCATCATAGCTACCTACGAAATGTTCGGCAAGTTGACTGATGGGTGCATCTGATGTTGGGTCAAAAAAACGAAAATGAAAGCCGAGGGGATAGCCGGCCAGTGCCAGCATACGACCAAGTTGGCCGCCACCTAGAATGCCGATACGCATCGCTCCTCCTGTAATATCATAATGCAGATCGTTATAGTAGCACAAAGTGTACGGGTGTGTTGCTAAACCTGAACAGGGTTGCTGTAATGCCCTACCGTGTCAAGTGCACGCAACAATATGGCACTAAACAAGGCATTGCACTGAGTGTTGATGCGTGTTTGCGCAAAATGAAACGCATCAGGGTGTTGCCTGATACGAATAGCCAGTTGCCGCAGAGACCATAAAACGCTGACATCAGGGTAAGTCGTGACCCCAAGGTGTGCCAACACCTCCATCTCTGCTTCACTCAGGAGCGGTACCGCAGAGTAGAGCAACACTCTGAGATCGTCAGCAAAACACCAGGCCTGTGGACGATGAGAAGCGTGCACTGTTTCAAAATCAAACCACCATGCCCGATCAGCATGGCTATCATATGTCACATTGCGGATCGTCGCATCACTATGGCTGAACATGTTGGTCGCTTGGGCAATGGGTTGTATCGTGTGTTCATGGAGATCGTGGAGCGCACGAATAGCTGCAGCCAGAGAACGGAACTTAATGGGTTGATGTTGATGAGGACAGCCCAGAATATGGTCGAGCGACAAGCCAGGCAGTGCTTCCAATTTAAGCCACCCAGACTCTACCGTTGCTCGTTTCCGATACACCTTTGCATATATAAACTGCTCACGTGCAAACCACTCGCGTTGTGACAACACATGAAAATGGGTATGAATGCGATTGGTCAGCAATCGTGGTATCCACCCATACCCATGTCGTCTCTTGAGGTAAAAAGTCGTGTTGTGTTCTGTTGTGCTGACCATCCGATTGAATGGCATATTCGCCAACACCATTCCCATCCAATGCGTTACTCTATGTTGTATATTCCAAATCATATCTGCATTAACTCACTTTGGCCATGGACAGCTTTACAGATAATTAAGATGGCTTTTCAGCATATTTGCCATAAAGCGTTATCAGTACACCTAGAAAAATAACCAGCATACCTGTAAAACGGAACCTGTTTAACTGCTCATCAAATAACCAACTGCTGACGAGCGGTACAATAATATAGTTGAGACTGCCCAACAGATAGGCAAAAGACAGATCGGTCCTGCTCAGAATGACCAGCCAGAGCAAGGTCGCCACCCCCCAGGCGAGCAATCCACCAAGAATATATCCGTTGCAGAACAACGCCACCCAACTCTGCACACTTGTCGTGAGTACATGCGAATCCATCGCGCCACGACGGAGCGACAACTGACCTATACCAGACAATGCGACTGAGGCACTGATTAAGAGGAGGGTATTCACATGGTTTCCTTGCCACGATACGAAGAATGCCGCAACCGATCCGTATACTCGATACGCCCACTCATGTGGAGAATCGCCCATACATACTTGAGTAACGTGCGGGCATATCCCCACGGCTGAAGTTCCATTCGACGACTGGAGGTTTGCGCTGGCAATGTACGATCATAGATAAACAAATGTGGATGTTTTTGATACACACCAGCCAGGATGGGCCATTCCTCACCAATGCGTACAGCCTCATCAAAAGGCCCAAACTGCTCAAACGCAGTACGTGTACAGAACATCAAGGCAGGCATCGCCTTTGCTCGCGGCATCGGTAGGCGTCGTACATGTTCCCAGAATGTCCACCAGGCCCAGGCACGTAAACCACCTTCGAGAGACACCAACCGCGTAATACCAGCCTGACGACCTCGCACATCACAATGTTGTTTAATTGCCCGTAATGTATGTGGAGCTATGAGCGTGTCGGCATCAACAAATACCAATAACCGCCCAGACGTAACCCGTGTACCAATGTTGCGTGCAGAGGCCGCTTTAGAGTGCTTACACACGAGCAAACGGACACCATGGCGTTCGGTGTAACGGTAGACAATCTCACGCGTCTGATCACTACTGGCATCATCGATCACAAACACCTCGACATTCGTCTGTGGGAGAGAGATTGTTGCCGGATCAAGTCGGTGGAGATCAGCGACAGATCCCAATACTGCATCGAGTGTTCGTCCAATCAGTGCTGCCTCATTACGAGCTGGAATGATAACTGAGATATCAAAATGTGCTGAGTTGCTCATATGCAAATCTTTTCTAGCCGAAATATATGATAGCTCATTGGCATCGGAAAAAGTGGTTTTGTTTCAAGCAACTGCACCTGAAATCCTGCCCGTTGAAAAAGCTGGATTAATTCAGGCAGAGTGTAAAATGTTTTTCCATCAAGTGCGTGCTTTGATGTATGGACAAGGCCACAGATTCGTGCGACCTGAAAGGCGATTGGTCCCCAGAGAAAGTCGAATGTTTGCAGCCACCAATGCCCCAGACGGCCATGATATGTCGATTGTATCACCATGACCGGACCATTCATCACATGATGAAGATTGCGTAACAATATCTGTGGCTCGTTGCAATACTGTAGGACAAAAATCATGATGGCTGCGGAAAACTGCCCATCAGCAAATGGCAACTGGTATCCATCAAATAGTACAGCATTGCCGGGAATTACACGTATATTCACTACATCAACCTCAACAACGTTCAGACCAGGGGACTGTTGCTGTAATGCCTGTACTGTATGGCCCGTCCCTGCACCAATATCAATTACGGCACCCCCTCGTGGCAAGTATGGGCTCATCCAGCGCACCAGTTGGTCGGCACGATGTACTAAAATCCAATTGAGAAGATGTCGTATCACGTTAGATTGTTCTCCTTGTTCTGGCAACATCCCGCACCAATAGTGGTTGATATCCTCGCTGTAAAAACCTCTCAATGAGCCGCAACCCCCGCACAAAATAACCACGTGCAACGTCGTTTGGATGAAAGACAACACAGGGAAGTCTCTGCTGCTCGAAACGATATTGTATGTTTCCGACTGCCTCACCAACCAACCCCAGTGCAGCAACCCGGCCAGCATCCCACGACCATGTTGCTAACGGATACTGTGTTTGTGCAACCACCAGACGGGTATATGCCATCCAGTGATGAAACCCGTGAGCCTGTAGAATGTCCGGTGTGAGTGGTCCAAACTGCCATGCTGGAGGTACAAAACCTCTTGCAGGACGGCCAAACCATGTGTCCATCCACTGTTGCCCTTGCGCCAAGCGATCAGTCGCCGTATTACAATCAAGCCTAGAAAACTCATTGGCACGTTCTGTCAACCATGATAACGGGTGATATCTTTGTTCTGACAGATGTGTAAAACCGTGCAGGAATACATCAGCACAGTATGCTTTTATAAGTTGCACTAACACAGATGTCACCTTATTTGTACCAGAATGCCCGTGCCAACTAGGCACTACTGCAGCTGTTATCAGGTTTCCCACAAGTTGCTGTAATGCCTCAAACATACCTTCAACCAAGTTCAAGAAAGGAGTTGCGACATCGTGAACAACCACGGTAAAGTAAAACATGATCTGTACAGCCAATAAACTATTTGAATAATCTATGAAATAGTACTGTATACTCTGTCGTATGTCGATGTGCCTAAGGCAGGAATACAATTCACCCAAGTACTTGACAATATTGTGTGTCATTGTTCACGATTTTCGTATACCATGCAATTATAGAGTAGCGTATGCTGTTCTGTGAAAAAAACTCACACTAACTCAACAGTGTGAGTATGGATGAACGTGTAAACATACTATATCTTTGAGACAGGAGGTTTTCTTTATGTCGACCGTGACAGAGATGTCCCCCGGACACATTGCGACTACCGAAGGAGCGGATAAATTGAAAGGAGAGTTGTTAAGTGCTCATACGGTACGGTGTGGCGATAACTGGATGGCCGTTGCAGCAGTTTACTCGGATGGCGCCGCCGAGATAACCGTCTCAGCGAGCTACAATGCGGACATCGGTAAGTGGAGCACTCACGAATACTATTACAGCTTTGAAAAAACAACACAAGCGTTGATCACACTGGAAGAAAGTGGCACACTACCGGTTGAAGACGATCTCTAGTATTGTGATTTGTGTGGCTGCAGCTACGTATCTATAGTTTCTTTGCCAAACACATATTATCAAGGATTGTTTTATAAGGAGCGGTTGACTATGGCCCTATCTTGTCATAGTCAACCGCTTTTTTATTAGAAGTGAAGTCGTCTGGGTCTGAGATAAAACAAGTATCTTCAGAACCCCATAGTACTTTTCGTTGTCGGGTTTGGCATGTAAGGAGAGCTATTTCCAAGAGTGATGAGGATTATGGACGAGGATCAGGATTATCCAAAACCGACTGTGTTTGTTTTGTTCGATACTCATGGAGCCTTGCACGAAACTGTGGATATTGGTTCCCCAAAATTGCCGCTGCTGTGAGTGCCGCATTGATCGCACCAGCACGACCAATCGCAAGTGTGGCCACAGGGATACCCGCAGGCATTTGCACAATCGATAGCAGCGAGTCAAGGCCATTCAACGCTTTGGACTGAACTGGAACGCCCAAAACGGGGAGCACTGTCTTCGCAGCGACCATACCAGGCAAATGAGCAGCGCCACCTGCCCCAGCAATAATGACCTCAAGCCCACGGGACTCAGCTGAGCTAGCATACTCAAAGAGAAGATCGGGTGTACGGTGCGCTGAGACAACGCGGGTTTCAAAAGAGACCCCAAGTGTTTCGAGTGTATCGACGGCGTGTGACATCGTGTCCCAGTCAGAGCGAGACCCCATAATGACACCTACAAGCGGCTGCATATAGTCCTCTTTAGTATCTTACGCCTTGAACAAATATAATGCATTGTAGCACAGCTCTCTACAAACATATCTCAGGTTAGATGCTCCGTCGTCGTTGCCAGTTTATATTCACAAAGATACGTCGATCTGCGGAACCATCCCAGTCTGTAGTTAATCCATGGTGATGAAGGTGCTGTACGATCTCCTTACCGATTTGCACGATTGTATCTTGATTATCATCATCAACACCATAACCAAGATAGAGCCCATCTCCAGCAGCGGCTCGCTCGGTATCCTGACTGTGATAGAAAGCATACCCACGAACAGCGACTCCAGCGAGTTTGGCCTCCTCCATTTCCCCAACAATTTCTGCTGAACCACAGGTATTGCAGCATGTGAAGTCTTGACGACAAATAATACCTGTCTGTTCAAGGGTAGCAAAAGTCTGATCAAGTCGATCACAGTCAGTAACTTGCGCCCAGTTGACCTGCTCATTAAGCTGTTGGGTCAGAATGTCGTGCGTCATGCGGTTCACATAGAGGCGTAGTGTTATAGAATCAAGATCATCAGCAAATACCTCCATCGCATTTTCAATAATGGTGTCAGGTTCTTCAAAGCCAGCAGCAATAGCTATACGCAGGTATCCATGTATCTCATCAAGGAGAAGGGGTAAATCTGACGTAGACATGGTAGTACTCCTCATAACATGTTATGCATATTTCAGCGTCACTGTAGCACAGAGGAGTGACAACTACCGTCACAAAAGAGACCTTTAGGGTTGGTTCTGGCGATGCTACTGCGGTCTATCTGGTCATCGGGTGTGTTTTTGGGAGAAACCTTTAGGGTCTCCCGATTTTTCGCCTCCTTGAGGCATAAACAGTCGCTACATTCGAGACCTTTAGAGTTTATTTTTCACTGTTCTGACGCGGTATAACTCGTTTAACAACCGAATTTCTTCGCAACCTTTAGGGTCTAGCCTAGCTACCCCTGCCGCCACGAGTCGGTGAGGGACGCGACCTGCTCATATCGTTGCCGTACATCATCCAGCCCTGCATCAGTCACCTGAGCCATGTTGCGATAGAATTGTTTGTCCAGCATGTTTTCTTTGGAGCCACCGGGCCAGATGCGCCACGAGTCGTTGTCAATTACGTCAGCAACCAAGAGGTCTTGCGGTTCAGCGATAGTGCGCCCAAACTCAATTTTGAGGTCAACCAGCGTAACGTCGTAGGTAGCCCAGGCATGCTCCAGAATACGAAAGACACGACAACCTTCTTCCGCCATCCACGCCACTTCATCAGAAGTTGCAACACCTTGCATGGCTATCTCAGTTTCATCCATCTGGGGATCGTGACGTGCATCGTCCTTCAAAAAGTATTCAACGAGCAATGGATCAAAACGTGTGCCTTCGACAGTTTCTGGATAGCGACGAAGATATGAGCCGGTGGCGAGACGACGCATCACCACTTCGATAGGAAGCATTGAACACTGGCGCACAACCATCATTGTTGGTTCGGGTGCATCGACGAAGTGTGTGTTGATACCCTCGCGATTCAGCAGCGCAAAGACATTTGCAGTAGTACGACCACTCAACACACCCTTGCCCGCTATCTCATTGCGGCGTGCACCATCGCCAGCACTAATTTTGTCTTTGTGCACCATGATTGCCAATGCTGGATCAGTGAGATGGGCATAAATTGTCTTGGTTTTGCCCTCTGCGATTTGTGTACCAAGGTTCATTGTATTTCCTTACTATCCCCAATAATATCTAGTACATACTTATATCGCTGTTGGCCAGACGCGGGTAAAAATCCCCGGATACTCTATAATCAACCCATTATGATCAACAACTATTTCTGCAGTAAACCCACTGGTCAGACTCTCATAACGATAAAGCTGTGTGGTATTTGTCTCAGCTAAAAAGGTGTACCGCTGACGTTCTGGTCGCACATCTAATGCAGGGATAGCAATGTAAGCGACGTAAATCTCAGTTGATTGCCCGGGCCGCAAAGCTAAACGGCGAATTGGAAGCGTATTTGTAAAAGGAGAAACCTCAATGTCAATCTCACTGCAACCATGCAGATCGGTCAGCACATTTCCATCCACATCAATCCAATCTCCAGCAGGTGAACGGATAAGTGATAGATTGCGTTTATTGGGTGTGTGTATCTGTAACTCAGCAATATGAAGTTGAAAATCAGAACCACATTGAACGATATACTGCAAATGAAAGGGGTGTGCATCTGCAATACCGATAACGCAACTATTTGCACGAACAACATCGACATTCGTGTAGAGTTCAAGATATTCAAGACCATGTTCCCCAGGTACTTGCCATTGCCACATAATGTGCTGTCGTGTTAATAATAATTGTTGTTGGCCCACAAAACCCTCGCTGTAACCCAGAATAGTGCCACAGAATAATGCACATACATAGACTCATCGCTATCCTGTGAAGCCAACGACTAGATGAGTTGCACCATCGCGTCGTTGGTAATCTCTCCAACCAGTCGAGCATCCGAAACAGCATGCAAAGCAGTATCAACATCTTCGGGCGATACTACGATCAACATACCCAAGCCCATATTTAAAACATGAAATGCTTCTCGTTCTTCAAGTTCACCGGCGTGGACCAACCAGCTACAGACAGGTGGGGTATCCCAACTACCACGACGCACCACCGCACCTAATCCCTCGGGCAGCACACGTGGCAGGTTGTCGTACAGGCCACCACCAGTGATGTGAGCCAGCGCGTGAATGGTCACCCCGGCGTTCCACAGCGACTCAACTTCGTGCAGATACGGTCGGTGAATTGCGAGAAGCGCATCGCCCAATGTGGCATTGTTCAGTTCAGGCAATTGCAGTGCATATGGCATCTGCTCCATTCCCTGGCTGGCAGCAGTTTTGGCTGCGACACGGCGAGCCAACGAATAACCATTGGTGTGCAATCCGGTCGATGGTAACGCAATAATGGCATCTCCCAACGCAACACTGTGAGGGAGCATACGCTCACGTTCCACGATACCAACAATTGTTCCAGCAATATCAAAGGCCTGATCACGATACACATCAGGGAGTTCGGCTGTTTCACCACCGACCAGCGCACACTTGGCATTACGACAAGCTACTGCAACACCATTGACAAGATCAGCAATCTGCAAGGGGTCGAGTCTCGCAACCGCGATGTAGTCAAGGAAGAAGAGCGGACGAGCACCCTGCACAAGAATATCGTTGATACAATGGTTTACCAGATCCTGTCCAACTGTATCATAGCGTCCTACTGCTGCAGCAACCAGCGTTTTTGTGCCAACGCTATCAGTTGAAGAAACAAGCACCGAGCCTTTCTCCGAGATAGCCGCCAGATCAAAGCAACCACCAAACGAGCCCATTCCAGCCAGCACAGCGGGGGTATGCGTTGAGCGCACAGCTTTCGCCATTAGCTGATTGGCACGGGTGGCTGCGGCAATATCAACACCAGAATCTTGATATGCGGATGACTGGTCCATTACTCCTCCTAAGACCATTGCGATGCATCTGTTTAAACCATTTGACTGTGCCGTAAGTATACCACGGGTAATCAGGATGTTTTTAGGGCCATCCTCTGAACACACGTCTATCGTATCAACTTATGCAATGAATAAAGTGTGGTTCACACTACAGTAGCATAGATCAGAATTGGGTATAATCGTTTTTGTAACAAAGTACTGAAGGCGGTTGTGGATGACCGCTGTCTAAGGAGTGATTAAATGGAAATTGGACTTATTGGCCTTGGACGCATGGGCGCTGGTATGGCACGACGCTGGATTCGCGGTGGACATACCGTTGTGGTCAATAATCGCAGTGCCGAACCGATTAAAGAACTGGAACAAGATGGTGCAATCGGTGCCTATAGCGTTGAGGAACTTGTGAGCAAACTCGCAGCACCACGCGCTATCTGGATCATGCTTCCTGCTGGTGATATCACGGAAAACATGATTGACACGCTCATTCCGTTGCTCTCACCGGGCGACACCATTGTTGATGGTGGCAACACTAACTATCGTGATGATCAAGGCCGCGCAGCGCGCCTCAAGCAGCACCAGTTGAACTATGTCGATCAGGGAACTTCCGGTGGTGTGTGGGGCCTCGAAGTCGGTTTCTGTCTGATGGTTGGTGGCGACACAGAAGTCGTGAAGCGACTTGAGCCAGCCTTTGTGACCCTCGCACCTGAGGATGGTTATGCACACGTCGGGCCAGTTGGTGCCGGACATTTTGTCAAGATGGTGCACAATGGTGTCGAGTATGGCATGATGCAAGCCTATGCCGAGGGCTTTGATATTATGCGTGCGGCAAAAGACTACGATCTCGATATGCATCAGATCGCCTCGGTGTGGAACCACGGTAGTGTTGTGCGCTCATGGCTACTTGAACTTGCTGAAGCATCCTTCAAAGAAGACCCCGATCTTGAGAAGCTTAAGGGCTATGTGCAGGATAGTGGCGAAGGTCGCTGGACAATCCAAGCAGCTATTGATTTCGATGTCCCAGCACCAGTGATCACACTCTCATTGTTTGAGCGCTTCCATTCACGTCGGGAAGATACGTATGCGGCAAAGGTGCTGGCAGCACTACGAAATCAGTTTGGCGGACATGCAGTCAAAAAAGCCGAGTAATGCTATTCATAGCAGAGGCGTATGATTCTCCCATACGCCTCTTCGTTTCGCTCTATAGCTCTAAGAATCCTTAGGAATCGGCTTTTGCTTTACCAAATGTCACGTCATCGACATATACCGTGCTTTGCTCCATACCCTCCTCCGAATTGGCAAATATCCTAATATTAATCGTTTTACCTCGTACATCTTCTGGAAGTCCTAACCAATGCAGTTTCCACTGATCTTCCGACGTTCTCTCACATAACGCAATGGTTTTGTTATTAACTGGAATATCATCCCGCGATAAGAAAATCACAAGACGGTCTGGATCTTGCTGACACTCAGCTTTGCTGGAGACAATCCAGGTTTGCAGACCAAAATGAGTTGCATCGCGAGGTACCTGAATGTCACGAGTCAACTCTTTGGGAAACATCGATTCGCTGTCAAACATGGCCATCCACTCACCATTGACGGGCTCTACATTATGAGCAAATTCGTCGCGAATAATCGCTTCGTTATGATCTGGATCACCCCATTCAAATGGCCCTTGCTCAAAATCCCCGTTAATAACTCCACCGATAGGATCTATCTCTGGAAAAGGTATGGTTGTAGGTGTCGGGGTCGCATCGCCTGGTGGTGGCGTCGGCGTGGCTGTCGCATCACCCGGTGGCGGCGTTACCGATGGCTCAAGTGTTTGCGTGATAGTTGGTGTTGCTACTGGATCCATCGTAGGGGTTGTACTCGGCGTTACTGATGGGTCGAGTGTTGGTGTCGCTGCCGGGTCCATCGTAGGGGTTATGCTTGGCGTTACCGATGGGTCGAGTGTCGGAGTTGGAGTGGTGGTTCCATCGGGTGGTTCTGGGTTGGCACCATCTCCTCTGATAATGAGTGGCAAGTAGGATCGAGGAATCTGTTCACTCTGGGCTGCTACAAAAGATATTCCACCCATCAGGATTCCACATATACATGCAATAAGTGCTAACCGTTTCATGGGCTATCTCTCCTCGTATACGTTATGATTACTTCCAGATTTTCTACTACAGAGTAACATATCCGCGAGGTTTCACAACCTGATTTTTATGAATAATTCGTATCAATCTATGTTTGTGTTGAGGTAAGCCAAGTATTATGGGAGATTAACACGCCACAATGCTACCGTATTGGTACGCGGCGCCCCGTTGGGAAAATCCTCTGACGTTCTTAGATACAATTTGGCTGCCATAAACTGTCCATCAGGACTCCATGCAACACTATTGATGCCGCTTTGCATCTCATTACCTATAGAAGTGGTATGGATTTGGCTGCCTTCCTGAATATGCCAAAATAACAAATCGCCAGTTGGCCTGCCTGTAGCAAGCAATTGGCTATTAGGGCTAAATGCTATCGTAGTTTCATAAATGCGACTCCACGATTGAATGACCTGTCCACTAGGAATATCCCAAACGTGCATGTCAGTATCAAATGCAGTAGCTCCCATCAGTGTCCCATCACTATTAAATTCAATGTCGGCTGCAGTACTGGGCAAATCAGTAAATTCATACACGTTTTCACTATCACGTACCCGCCAAAGAGTAATAGTTCCTCCATGCTCAGCAATAGCAAGAAACTGACCATCAGGGCTAAATTCTTTTGCAACTGAGATACGATCAACATTACTCGTGGTCTCATAGGCCCGTATGAGATGTGCGTCCTCAAGACTCCAGAAGGCAATAAGCCCTGCAGCATTAACAGTAGCCACGATTTGCTCTTCTGAGTAAACAAAAAATGTCCCAATGGTGGAGGCATCGATATCATCATCAGAGAGTTGTACAGATGCAATCTCTTCGCCACGAACCACATCCCACTGAACGATGGAACCAGCCTCCTGTAACACATACAACTCACGTCCATCAGGGCTAAACATCGCGTCGTAGATGCTGAAACTCTCTCCATCAAGTGTATGTAACACCGCACCTGTTTCGACGTCCCAGAGTGTTACCAGTCCATTCGTATTCAGACCAACTAATGTCTTCCCGTCAGGGCTAAACAGCAATTGATCATCCCATCCTACCTCACCATTTTCTTCCCACTCTAAGGTGTGTATAAGCGTTACATCATCATCTACCATCCCTGGTTGGGTAATTTCGGTAGTAACAGCGTTGTCTGATAGTAATGCTGTGCCAATGAATTGTATGTAGCTATACAATTGTGGCCACGTGGTGATGAGAACTAACAGGGCAATAGTCGCTACCACGATGGGGAGCCGCATGAGAAGGTGCGGTTTTGGCAGATAATCCCGCCAAGTCCGAGAACGAACCTGGTTACGTAAACGCTCCCGAATACGATCACGCACAGCTGGCCGCAAGTTTTGACTGTCAAGATATGAACCAATATGTTGGGCCACATCTTGATTCATGCGATCCACATATTCCCAGTAGTCAGCATGCTCTGGGTCGGCAGCAATAAGCCGATACAGTTCAAGCTGTTGCTGTGATGTAAGCTTCCCATCACGTTGCAATTCTCGCAATTGGACTAATTGTCTTCGGACTCGCTCATCCATCGGCGTGTCCTTCATCATCTAACACGAGTTGTAGCTGTGCATAGGCCTTGCTCAAGCGAGAATATACTGTGCGCTCACTGATCTGAAGTGCGTGTGCGATCTCAGTACATTGTAAACCCATATAAAAACGTAAGAGGATGATACTCCGCTCTTGCAACGTTAGTCCCTGCAAAGCATTACTTATATCAGTTGAAAGATCACGATGACCCAAATGGCCATCATCGAATCCAACATCGTTATGCCACAGTCGCTGTATAAACCGACGTGTCTGATAGCGACGACGCAATGAACGACAGTAGTTCACAGTGATTGCCCCTAGCCACGTCCTTGGTGCAGCGCGTGTTGGATCATAACTATCCCAGGCACGGTAGGCTCGTAAAAAAACTTCTTGGGTAGCATCTTCGGCATCTTCCTGATTATCCAGTATACCAAGACACAACCGATACACCTCTTGATGATACCGATCAAAGAGGGTTACTAAGTCGTGTTCATCTGAACTTGTTGTCGTTGTAGAGGGAGAATGATAGGATATTTGCTTGGAAGACATCCTAAAACTCCCGTTTCCTTCTCATCATGGTATGCGCGTTATACATCACATTCGCTTGCACACGATACTGTTATTGTTGTGTATCTGTCCATATAACTCTCATGGACAACCACTTTTTCAACATAGTATTCCTATCCACATCGCTCTTGTAACATATACGCAAACCGATAGACTAATCTGCAAGCTGCCATGAATATTGCTCATAGACTGGTTATCCTCGCTCTCTCAAATAGTATTTGTCACAAATACTTCATCTTTCTAGAACTTCCTCTTGAAATACTTCGCATATACGTTATACTATCGCACATAAGAAAGATAGGTTCGCTCATACATGTATATATGGAACAATGTGGTTGTATCTCTGCACAGTACCCTTAAGGGAGCTTTTATGTATCAATTTGAGCATCGTAGACCCTTAGAGTTAATCGCCTATCCTGAACCAATACCAGATGATCGTACAGGTACACCCTTAAGCCAAGGAGTTATCTTAACGTTGATCAATACGGTTGCTGCTGAATACTGTTCTCCTGAAACACGTAACATGCTCAATAAGGTAGAACCAAACACGTGGTATCACGGACAAGAGCTTGAGAGCGTTCTAAACGAATTTGAAGATCAAGACCCGGATCTTCCCGAAGAAGTCGGCAAAAATATTTATTACATGCTGCGAAAAGAATTTGAGATGTTCGGAATCAAGACACCGAGCGATATTATTATGACACTGCCAATTGTCTGGAAGCATGTAACTCGTGGAGATAGTGGTGAATGGCGTCCGACACTCCTTGGTCCCGGAAAAGCACGGGTGGAGATGGAAGTACCATACAATTGTCAATTTGAGCAAGGTGCTGTGCAGGGGGCATTGGAATGTTTTGATGCTATACATGTTCAGATTGATCATACCCAGTGTATGCGAAAAGGTGCTCCATTTTGTGTATTGGAAATCACGTGGGAAGAAGAAAAAGAACTAGGTGTATAGATTTGTTCTCTCTATTCAAACTCTGATGACATAAATTGGGATCATTGTCTTACAAGGTGGTGTACTGCGATGATCCCTCAAACTTTCTTTGAATGTAAAAATGGGTAAGCAAATTCAACCCTTATCCCTCAACAAGTAGTCTTAAACCCCCGTAAACTCCCACCAAATGAAGATAACAAGATACTACATGCTCATTGTTCTTCCTCTTGTCCTGTGCACTTCAGACATCATTCCACAACGAACATCAATGTTCTTCAAACACTATTTCATACACATGTGCATTATGTTGACCTGTTGCAAAACCCGCTTCCTGTAATGCAGTAATGACATGTGACTCTGGAGGTAGTTGTGCACGAATATAAATATCTGGCTGCTGCTCTGCATCATGGCGCAATGCCATGAACAACTGAGTCAACTCCGCCACGCTGCCCTCAGCGTGAGCGATCCACCAACCGCCACGCTCCGACGGCTCGATGATCGCCCAAGCATTGCTCTGTGAGAGACTCACAACCTGTTGCTGTTGCAGATGTTGTCGTATCCGTTTTTCACTCATCGTAAACGTGGTCCAGCCATATGTATACACGCCATCAGTAAGTTTGAGTAATGGTGAGTCTTGTACGTCGGACATTAGTCTGGGGAGATCATCGAGTGACAGCACAACCACATTGGAAGACCCTACAAGTGCCGAAGCCGCATACCACACAGGTGCATAACGCAACCGAAACCCAAGGTCAGCCCCGATACGATGCATCGCCACATTCTGATCGCTCGTAATAAAACGTAGCACTCCTACACCGCGGCTGCGCGAGTATTCCACGCAATGCCGTAACAGGATGCGGGATAAACCACGTCCACGGTAATCAGGATCGACTCGTAGTCCTTCAAACCAATCCTCACTATCATCTATAACTGTCATTTTTGCCAGAGCCACTGGTTTCCCATCAAGCTCACCCACAAACATGGCCCCAGCACGGTCGGCAAGCCAATCGTCCCAAACTCGCGGAATATAATCATTTCCTTCCCATACATTTGCAATCATTGCAAAAACATGATCACGATCTGTTGATTGTGCAGGGCGAATGGCCAACGTTTCACCTGTATTCATAACAAAATCTATCCATTCCCTTATAACTGATGAGTCATCCAAACGTCTGAATATACGGACTTTAGGGTGATACCGATTGCACTATTCTTTATAATATAATGTTTACGAACAACGTAAAAAAGTGTATGACAACCTACTCGCAAGGTGTGTCAGTCGTAGTAAATAATCAACACTATCCGTGAGAGGAGCCACCCCGTAGTGATCGTTGATTCTTAGCACAGAAGCCTATTGTACCTGATTCGCACCATCCTTTTTGCATTCTTGTCTCGTTTTATTCGTTCAGAAAGGAGGAGTGCTGCGTTCCACTGTGGTCTCAACAGATGGTTCAGCAGCCACGAGTATGAAAGTGAGCATCAATCCGATCTATGCGTGTTTAATCACCATAATCATTACTCTTATCACACTGTTTAGTGTCGAAATACCACATCCTATTGACTCGATTGCCCTGGCACAATACCCACCACCCCCGATAACAGAACCATCACCCTACCCCGAGCCACCCATTCCACCGACCAATACACCTGTTTCACCCACCGACACTGCTGTCCCGCCAACCGACACCCCCATCCCACCCACCAACACTGCTGTCCCGCCGACCAACACACCTGTTCCACCCACCGACACTGCTGTCCCGCCAACCGACACCCCCATCCCACCCACTGCTACTCCTACAATACTCCCAACAACTACACCGACGAATACACCAACCCCAACCAGCACACCACCAGTCTGTAACCCAGAGCAGGATCTCTCAGGACAGGTCACCAGCAAGGGTTTATTTGAAGTAACAAAT
>JBCDFA010000023.1:0-42117 GCA_039178835.1 Chloroflexota bacterium | reverse complement strand
TCTCCTCCTAGCCCGCATCCAACGTTTCTGCTATACTTCTTATTGACCACTCCAAGGTTCAAAACAAAAGGTAACAGAATACAGATGGCTGTAAAACAATTAACAATTGAAATTCCTGAGAAGGTGTTGCTTGCAGAAAAGATGGATGAACAATCATTCGCACGTGAAACGCGAATGTTAACGGCTGTAAAGCTTTTTGAATTAGGCCGTCTCTCCTCAGGCCGTGCTGCTGAATTGGCAGGTGTTCCACAGGTCGAGTTTTTGTTGTCGCTCAATCGATACCACGTTTTTCCCCTGGCCGCTGAACTAGATGATTTGGAAGCTGAGCATGCCGACCGCAATTAGCAACACATCCCCACTCGTGTATCTTTATCGCATTGATGTACTAGGTTAGTTACCACAAATTTTCGATAGTGTTTGGATTTCCATACAGTTTATTGATGAACTAAACGAAGGCCGAACTCGTGGGCATGATGTGCCAGGTCCACAGGATTTTGAATGGGCAGAAATTGTTGAGCCAGTTCATATGCCTTCAGAGTGGTTTGCTCTCGACAGGAGTTGGTGAGATTTCAGCCATGTCGTTAGGGTTTGAAAACCCTGAGCGAATAGTTATTCTTGATGACCTTCTTGCGAGGCGTACCGCACATGCGGCTGGCTTACAAGTATGGGGAACCCTACGAGTTTTACTTGAAGCAAAAGCTATAGGAGTAACCTCCGAGATTCGCACACACGTGGAGCGATTAGATTCATCTGGGATGTATCTGTCCAATGAATTGAAACAGCGTATTCTGCGTCTTGCAAGAGAGTAACAACCCAGAGTTGTTACATAATCCTACACCATCACTCAATTCTCAATTCTTATCTAATGTCTTCGTATCTGGGTAGTTTTTGCCCTTTTCCTATGGGGAAAATCGGAACCTTTAAGGTCTAATCAAAAAGCCCGCTGCCAACGCAACGGGCTTGGTTATTTGGTATTCAGCAGATAGAAGCTGCTAGTTCGCAGAATGACGAGTGTTGCTCGAATGTGTATATGTGACAAGCTGATCGCCAGCGAGCTGATAACCGACCCGAATAAGCCAGCGACCAACCCGTGTCTTTAGGGGTTTGCGATCATCTGTGATACGGCCAGTACGCTCACGTAGCGCAGTATCGACCATACGCCAATCGGCGCGCTGTGCTTCTTGTCGGTGCAGGGTTTCAAAGTACTCTGATTGCATGACAGTACTCCATTGTTTATTCAACTATCATTTGGTTATATAGTAGCTCTGGGACGGGAACATTTGGTGTTTCGTGCGGAGCCGACGTAGACAGGACCGTGAATGTGCGACGAACACCGGGATGGTTGCGTATCTCGTGATAGATGACATCTTCTAATGTCTGGGGCGTTTGTGTTCGCACCTTCACAAGGAAACACCACTCACCCAGCACACGATGAACTTCCTGTACACCCGGCAGTTGCACGAGCATCTCGGTGAGTCCATCAAGATCGCAGCCAGCCGCCGACTCAACAAAAATAAATGCTGTAACATTGAGTTTGAGTGCAAGCGGATCGACCAGCGCTGTATAGCCTTTGAGATACCCACGTTCTTCCAGTAACTTCACCCGCCGTAACACTGTCGGTGGTGTGAGGCCAACACGCTGTGCAAGATCGGCATTTGAGATACGCCCATCCTGTTGAAGAACGGTAAGGATCTGGAGATCGATCTGGTCAAGCTCGTGTATCATAGTATGGATAATAAAAGTCTACCTGAAATATTTTCTAATTTTATTATGCTTTTTATTATATCACTCTTTGATTATTTGAAAATACCCCAAAAGTTGTAATTTCGCAAAAAAATGTTGAGCATTGACCACTCAATGAAACGAGAACAATTCTAGTGTAGTGTGGGAACCACGAATTGTCATGGACTCAGGAGTCGAAATATCGATACAGTTATTAGATCCGTATGCTTCCCTCAAGGTATTTCACTGCATGGCCGCTGATCAATACCCGATTACCGCGGAGTTCACACCACAACTCGCCACCACGCGCTGAGACCTGACGCGCATCGAAGTGCGTTTTCCCCAGGTGTTTTGCCCAGTATGGTGTCAGCGTACAGTGTGCCGATCCGGTTACGGGATCTTCGGGAATACCTGCGCTTGGGACAAAGTAGCGTGAGACAAAATCGACCTCGTCGCCAACTGCCGTGGCAATCACACCATAACGACCCAACTGACTCAGCAAGATCATGTCTGGTTGCAGGGCACGCACCTTAGCTTCGGTGTCATACACCACCAGATAATTGCGTGACAATAAGACTTCGCATGGTGCCTGATGCAGACCCTTGAGTAGCGTATCGGGAGCCTCACACGGCACGGCTTCGTGGGATGGAAAATCGAGCGTCAAGCGTGCACCATCTCTTTGTACCAACAAACGACCACTCCTTGTCTCGAAGGCAACCACATCAAGGTCTGGCGCAAGTTCTTCAAAGATCACAAAGGCGGATGCGAGCGTTGCATGACCACAGAGATCAACCTCAACCACAGGCGTAAACCAGCGTAGTGCGTAATGATCGCCGTCACGGACGAAAAAAGCCGTTTCTGAGAGGTTATTCTCAGCGGCAATTGCCTGCATCTGTGCATCAGACAACCACGTATCGAGGGGGCAAACAGCGGCAGGATTACCACCGAAAGTCTTTCTGGTAAAGGCATCAATCTGAAATAAAGGGATTTTCATGAGAACACATCTCCTGTATTGTAAGGGTTATAGCGTTAGGGGTTCAGGGTTATTCGAACAACGATTTCTATGAATTACACCAGTGGAACCCAATCGGTTGTTTCTGGTATCGCCACTTTGCGACGATGAGTCTGGATGTGCAGTAACTCACCCAGTACCTGCACGATCTCGATGAGCGCTTCTGGCGGCTGGGCACTGAACGAAAGCCGCATGTATGATCGGGTAGACGGCATGGCAAAGAACACATCACCCGGCGCAAATGCCACGCGGCGCTCGATAGCTGCCAGATAGAGATCGGTCGCCGAGACGCCGAGTGGCAGCTCGACCCAGACCGAAAACCCACCACTTGGTGTCGTCCAGCGCAGTGTAGATGGGAAGTATTGGGCCATCGCATCAAGTAGTACATCACGACGCTCCCGATAGCGGGGCAATGTACGACGCAGATGTTGCGTCAAGATACCACGTTGTAAGAGCAACGCCATGGTCTGCTGGTTCAGAGCGGGCGAGCAGAGATCATTGGCCTGCTTTGCGGCAGACAACCGGCTGATCAATAGTGGCGGTGCAATTACATAGCCGATTCGCATCCCAGGAAGCAATGACTTGGAAAAACTACTGACATGTACAACCATACCACTACAATCATCGGCAATTAACGCAGGGGCAATACTCCCTTCATAGGCCAGATGGCTGTAGATGTCGTCCTCGACCAACGGTACGCGATGTCGCTCTACCAGTTCTAACAATGCTGCACGCCGCCGTGGACTCAGACACACACCAGTAGGGTTGTGAAACACAGGGATCGTGTAGATAAAACGTGGGCGATGGGAAAGAATCAACGACTCTAACACCTCAACCACAATCCCCTCATCATCAACTGGCACACTGATAGGCCGCAAACCCTGATTTTCGAGCACATTAAGCGTACCAAGATAGGTAGGATGCTCGACCAGTACAACATCCCCAGGCTGTGCAAGAGTTTGAGCAATTAATGCCAGACCCTGCGTCACGCCAGATGTCACAATAATTTCGTCGGGGCCCACCCGTATTCCCCGTTCGCGCACCCAATCGGCAATGGCATTGCGTAGGGTCGGTTCACCCTGCGATGTAGTGTAGGTCAGCGCACGCACGCCACTGGTTGTCAACAACTCGTCCACTACACGGTTGAACTCTCGCAGAGGATAAAACTCAGGAGCAGCATCGGCCATAGCTACCGAACGCATTCCAGGAAGCTGGGCCATACGCATCATATCGTTGATAGCGCTCCGTGGCGAAACCTCGCGACCATACTCAGGAGTCGGCGCTGTTTCCTGTCGTGTCGAGACAAAGGTGCCACGGCCAACTGTTGCCTCAACCCAACCATCCGCCTGCAAATCACTGTAGGCATTGTGCACCGTGAGGCGAGTAACCCCCAGTTGCTGTGCCAGATCACGTACCGTTGGCAGGCGAGTCCCCGGTGGCAGCGCACCTGACCGAATGCGGCGACGGATGTTCTGGGCAACCTGAACGTACAATGGCTGTGAGCTCTGCCGATCAAGATCGATATACATGTCACTTTCCGTTTATGATTGTCATGGATAAAGTGTTATAGAAACATATCTACAATTCGGCGCTTCTATAATCTATTTTCGCGTTTAGTTATCTTATTGCAGTCATAGTATAGCGAGATTGTCCTATGATAGCGAGAGACAAAGCAGGACAATTTGAGTAGGACAATACACCAAATTACCTTCCGGAAGCTCTCCACCCCTCAATCACTCACATCCCCCTTTATAACGACATGTTCCCACGTAGCTCTTGTTGAATACAATCCCCATATTGAGATAACTACACGTGCTCGAGCTTCCGGAAGCTGGCCTTAGGTTGAGTTTTGACAGTTTTTCCTGTCTAAATTGACATTACCTGGGAACTTAGGTATACTGCTCGTACACAATAAAGGAGAGTGCTATGGGAGCAACATCCTTCTCAAGTGAAACACCGACTGGCAAAATTCTGGCGCACCTTCAAAGGCATGGTGAAGCAACAATCAAGGACCTCGAAGGCGTTCTAGGTGTTACCACCACCGCAGTTCGAGAACACTTGGCCAATCTGCAAACACAAGAGTTGGTTACAACCAAGCTGATACGGCGCGGTCCTGGTCGGCCTCGGCTGGCCTATTCACTCACACAAAAAGCGCATCGTATGTTTCCCAAGGCGTATGACTCACTAATCAATACGCTGCTGCACGAAATCATTCGCCGTGAGGGTTCTGAGAATTTGCAAACACTCCTTGACGCGGTTGGCTCACGTTTAGCCAATGAATACCGCGACCAAATCTCAGGCGAGGAAATCTCGGAGCGACTAACGACTCTACGCACAGCGTTGGAGTCGCGTGGCATTCCAACCGAAGTACAGGTCACAGGTGATGGCTTTCAGATGTTTGCCTGCCCCTACCACGATGTTGCACAAGAACATCCGGGTGTTTGTACAATGGAACAGCGCATGCTCGAAGAAATTCTGGGTGAGTCAATTCAAATTAAAAGTACTATTCGCGAAGGGCATCATAGCTGCAAATTTCATGTTGCCGCATCCAAAGCTAATCCAGATACATCAGAAATAAAAGAAAATACGTAGACTGATTGGTATCCATAATATTTGTATATATATCCACTAGGGGAGTCGCATGAACACCGATTTTGTGATTAAAGATTTGCATGTCCAGATTGAAGACAAAGAAATTCTCAAAGGTGTAAATCTTACGGTAAAGCCTGGCACCATTCACGCTATTATGGGGCCAAATGGAAGTGGAAAGAGCACACTGGCCTATGCGTTGATGGGACACCCTAACTATGAGGTGACAGCTGGTGAAGTATGGTACAAGGGCGAGAACATTCTAGAGATGGAACCTGATGAGCGCTCAAAGAGTGGTCTCTTCCTGGCATTCCAGTACCCAACTTCGATTCCTGGTGTTACCGTTGCGAACTTCCTGCGTTCTGCGATGAATGCCCACCGCGCTGAAGAAGGCAAAGACCCCAAGGAAACTGCTATTCCAATGGCGCAGTTCCGCAAAGAGCTACGGGCTCAGATGTCCCTGCTCGAAATCGACGAAGGCTTTGCACGTCGCTATCTGAATGAAGGCTTCAGCGGTGGTGAAAAGAAGCGCATTGAGATTTTGCAGATGGCAATGCTCAAGCCCACCATGGCTGTCATGGATGAAACAGACTCAGGTCTCGACATCGACGCACTGCGCGTTGTCGCCAATGGTGTGAATGCACTGGGGCAGCAAGAGTCCGAAATGGGTAGATTGGTAATTACCCACTATCAGCGTCTGTTGAACTATATCAAGCCACAATTTGTATCGGTCATGATGGACGGACGGATTGTCCGCGAAGGTGGCCCAGAGTTGGCGCTTGAGCTTGAAGATAAAGGCTACGATTTCATCAAGGAGGAAGTGTTCAGCAATGCCAGCTAGTAATTCCAATCACACATTGCCAGCACTTGCAGATTTGACAGACACGCAAATTGCTGAAGCTTCCCGCGCCGCCAACGAACCTGAATGGCTGACCGAATGGCGCACAAGTGCATGGCAGAACTTTGCCGAAAGTACACCACCCTTCTGGAAACGGACCGACCTCAGTAAATTCCGCTCCGAAACCATTACGGCTCCCGTAGGAGCACACAATACAACATTGAGTTGTGAGCAGGATTTTGCAAAACATGGGGTTATCTTTACAACCCTGGCGGATGCTATCCACAATCACGGGGACCTGATAAAGCAACATCTTGGCACTGCAGTTGATCCGACAGCACATAAGTTTGCGGCGTTGCACGCGGCACTTTGGCAGGATGGCGCCTTCCTGTATGTCCCCAAGAATGTTTCGATTGAAGCGCCGTTTCTGGCCACATTTACGTTTACCAACGGAAATAATGCAATTTTCCCACACAACCTGATTATTGTTGAGCGTGGCAGTAGCGCAATGTTTGTTGAGGAGTATGTCTCTGACGATGTCGAAGGACAGGGCTATTCCTCACCAGCTACTGAAATCTTTGTTGGAGAAGACGCATCGCTCAAATATGCCGCGGTACAAACTTGGGGCAAAGGCGTCTACCACATTGGCTCACAACGTGTGCGGCTGAACAACAACAGCAACCTCAACTGGGTGATTGCAAACGTTGGTGGGCAGATACAGCATGTCGAAGCCGAAACATCACTCGAAAACGTTGGCTCACGGGTTGAGTGGACTGGTGCAACCTTTGCGAATGGCACCCAAAGCCTGCTCACCGCACCGATTCTGCGACATGCAGGTACCAACACCGAGAGTCATCTTGATTTCAAGACAGTGGTTGATGAAACAGGGTACTCAACTTTTGATGGCTTGATTAAGATTGAGCACGAAAGCCATGGAACCGTGACGCGTCTCGAAGAGCATGCGATCCATCTGAGCCCCAAGGCCCGCACCGACTCGATACCAGGGCTTAAGATCGATACGAACGATGTGGCACGCGCCGGCCATGCCTCGACCAGTGGACAGATTGATGAAGAGCAACTCTTCTACATGCTGTCACGTGGTATTCAGCGCGATGAGGCCAAGCGCATGATCGTTATGGGCTTCTTTGAGCCAACGCTTGATCGTATTCCTGTTGAGAGTCTACGTGAACGCATTACGAATTTAATCGAAGAGAAGATACGCTAGGGTATATGCATACAGAGCTATACTTATGGTCTTGCGACCCTACGATAGGTGAGATATGACGACACAGGCAGCCCTTTCATTGTTTGATGTATTGAGTATTCGGCGTGACTTTCCGATTCTCCAACAGGAGATAAATGGGAAACCGCTTGCATTTCTTGATAGTGCAGCATCATCGCAAAAGCCACGCCAGGTCATCGACTGCCTTGAGGACTACTATCGACGCTACAATGCAAATGTGCATCGCGGTGTCTACAAACTCAGTGAGCAGGCTACGTTCGCATATGAGCGCGCCCGTGGCAAAGTTGGCCGCTTTATCAACGCCTACAGTCATAAAGAAATTATTTTCACCCGAAACGCAACAGAGGCTATCAACCTTGTTGCACGGTCGTGGGGTGATGCAAACCTACGCGAAGGAGATCGCATCCTGCTGAGCGTTATGGAACATCATGCCAACCTTATACCCTGGCAGATGCTGGCCCAGCGCACCGGCGCACAACTTGATTTTGTTCGGGTCGACGGCGAGGGGCGTTTGGTGATGGAGGATGTTGATCGCCTCCTCACTGAACAGACTAAGCTGGTTGCTATTACACACCAATCGAATGTCCTTGGTACCGTCAACCCCATCCAGGAACTGGCGCTACGAGCACATTCGTTTGGTGCCGTCATCATGGTCGATGCAGCCCAGAGTGTTCCACATATGCCTGTCGATGTACAGGCGCTCAATGTGGACTTCCTGACATTTAGCGGGCACAAAATGTGTGCACCAACTGGCATTGGTGTATTGTGGGGGCGCCGCTCACTGCTCGAAGCAATGCCACCATTTCTGGGCGGCGGCTCGATGATCAAAATGGTTGATCTTCACACGACCACCTACGCCGATGTACCAGCACGCTTCGAGGCCGGGACCCCGGCCATTGCGGAAGCCATTGCGCTGGGCGAGGCCGTTGATTACCTGCAACGTATAGGCCTCGATAAAATTCAGCAACACGAGCACGAGCTGACCGCATATGCCTTAGATCGGCTCTCAACCATTGAAGGGCTCACAATCTATGGACCGAAGACAACCGAAATGCGTGGTGGTTCGATCAGCTTCACGTTAGATATGGTACATCCCCATGACATTGCGGCATTACTTGACAGTGATGGCGTTGCAGTGCGTGCCGGGCACCACTGTTGCCAGCCATTACACACGCTACTTGATGTACCAGCAACGGCACGTGCCTCATTCTACCTGTATAATACACAAGAAGAAATTGATCGACTTGCTATAGGATTGGAACGGACACAAAAATTATTTGCTTAACCTTCCTGTAGCCAGAAATTTGTATTGTATCGGCTAGTAGGGGACGTATATGGACGATCTCTATCGTGAAATCATCATCGAACATCACAAACATCCGCATAATGCTGGTGTGCTCGAAAACCCGGACATTTCGCACGAAGAGTTCAATCCACTATGTGGAGATCGCGTGCGAATAGACATGCACGTTCAATCTGACGTTATCACCGATATCCGATTTCAGGGACGCGGTTGTGCGATCAGTCAGGCATCAGCCTCCATGCTTACCGACGAGATAAAAGGTAAGTCGCTGGATGAAGCCAAAGCTTTTGGGAAAGATGAGCTACTCGACTTAATCGGCATCCCATTGGAGCACAATCCCGTACGAATAAAGTGTGCGTTATTGTCACTCAAAACACTGAAAGTGGGTATCTACACATATATTGGTGAACATATGGACGATGAGGAGTTGTAGTACGTTCGAGAGAAGAGAGGATAAGTTTAACATAGAGAGTATGAATCTATTGGTTCTGTGTAGCAATATGAAAAACCGTGTAAAACATTTATAATCGAGGAGGAATTCGCAATGGCAGTTCAGGCGCAAAATCTTCAATTTGATTATTCCAAATATGGCTTCCGTGATGAAGAAAACTACATGTTCAAATCCGCCAAAGGTTTGAGCGAAGATGTGGTACGTGAGCTATCGGGAATGAAAGGTGAGCCCGAGTGGATGCTCCGCCGTCGTCTACAGGCGCTCGAAATCTTTCGCAAGAAGCCGGTTCCATTGACCGGAATGTGGGCCAACCCAGATTTGGCCGGTTTGAACTATGATGATATTCACTACTTCGTGCGAGCTGGCGAAAAACCACAGCACGACTGGGATGCCGTTCCTGAAGAAATCAAGAACACCTTTGAGAAGCTTGGCATTCCTGAGGCAGAGCGCAAATTCCTCGCTGGCGTCGGTGCTCAGTATGAGTCGGAAGTGGTCTACCACTCATTGCGCGAAGAGTGGTCGAAACTTGGTGTTATCTTCCTTGACACTGATACTGCACTCAAAGAATATCCTGAGATTTTCAAGCAGTATTTCGGTACCATCATCCCATCTGCCGATAACAAGTATGCGGCATTGAACACGGCAGTCTGGTCGGGTGGTTCCTTTGTGTATGTGCCAAAGGGTGTTCACGTTGACATCCCGCTTCAGGCTTACTTCCGCATCAATGCCGAGAACATGGGACAATTTGAGCGCACCCTAATCATCGTCGAAGAAGGTGCGTCAGCTCACTACATCGAGGGCTGCACCGCACCAGTATACTCAACCAACTCTTTGCACTCAGCCGTCGTTGAGATTGTTGTGAAGAAAGGTGGCACCTGCCGCTACACGACCATCCAGAACTGGGCCAACAACATCTTCAACTTGGTGACCAAGCGCGCCGTGGCCTACGAAGATGCCAGCATGGAATGGGTTGATGGCAACATCGGTTCACGCCTGACGATGAAGTATCCTTCAGTCTATCTGATGGGTCGTGGCGCACGTGGTGAAGTACTCTCCGTCGCATATGCAGGCCCAGGGCAGCACCAGGATGCAGGCGCAAAAATGGTGCATATGGCACCCGACACCACCAGCCGCATCACCAACAAGTCGGTTTCCCGTGGTGGCGGTAAGACAACCTACCGTGGGTTGGCCAAGATTCTTCCAGGCGCTGCGAACTCCAAGATCAATGTGAACTGTGATGCACTGATTCTGGATGAGTTCTCCAAATCAGACACTATTCCGTTCATTGAGGTCGAGGAAGAGAACACCACCCTGGCCCACGAAGCAACTGTTGGGCGCATTGGTGAGGAGCAACTCTTCTACCTGATGAGCCGTGGCTTGCCTGAGGCTGATGCACTTTCGATGATTGTGCTCGGGTTTATGGAGCCATTCACACGTGAACTGCCAATGGAGTACGCCGTCGAACTCAACCGTCTGATCCAGCTCGAGATGGAAGGTTCAGTCGGCTAATTTCGTTCATACGAACGACCATGTATGTCAATGCTTATCGAACGGCGAGTGGCGGCAGGGTAATCTGCGCTACTTGCCGTTTCTGTGACCAATATGTATTATTTTTTGCTATAGTCGCTTGCGATCATGGTGTACTATACACATAGCAGCATAATATTGCGATACACGATACAACATATAACTAGTTATAAGTTGTTGTATCATGTACGGAAAATAACTGTAAGAAAGATCAGGGTAAGCACATGACATCGATGAGCCAAATCTCCATCTCAGCAGAGGTAGTTGCACGTGCGGCTCAATATATCTCTACACAACTTCGTCAATCCGGCGCAGAGTCAGCAGCACTCTGTACGCTAGATGGCCAGTGCGTATGGGCCAGCGATGCTGCGTTCGAGCGTGCCGCGCCAACCGTCGCGCGGATTGGTATTGCGTCGCTGCGTCTGTGGGCCAAGACACGCACCGGAAAACTTGAGCAGATCGGTCTGGTGACAGATGAAGGCCCCATTGATCTTATTTTTGTTCCACCACTTGGTTCGCTGCTCGTGGTAAGCCGTGGTAATGAACACGGAGAGTGGCCAGCCGGTGAGCCAAAAGCCATGATTCAGGCATTAGGTTTAACATAGTAAGAAAAAGAGCCAATGGCAGATTTTGTGAAGCTTGCAAATGTAAACGATATACCAACGAACGAAGTTCGCTCGTACGAACATGGTGGAAAGAAAATTGCGATCTATAACCACAACGGTTCTTTCTATGCAACCGCAAATATATGTACACATGCGTATGCGAAACTTCACGAGGGGTTCTTCGACCCTGATGATTGCTCGATAGAATGCCCGTTGCATGGAGCCCGTTTTAACGTCGAAACAGGTGCAGTAATGGCCCTTCCTGCCTATGCACCACTCGAAGTGTATCCGCTACAGATTGACGGAGATGATATTCTCGTTGGTCTGTAAAGCAAATTGATACTCATTAATACCCCCGATTATGGGGGTATTGTGTTCTGTGAAACTTGACGCTCGTTGGTATCTAAAGTAGAATAAATCTTAATAAAGTTGCACATAAAACTCCACAAAAAAGGAGATATTTGGAATGGCCCAGTATGCACACCCTGAAGTGATTGTTGAGACCGAGTGGCTAGCCAATCATTTGCAAGACTCCAATATACGTATTCTGGAAAGCAATGAAGATATCTTGCTCTATGATCAGAAGCACATCCCCGGCGCGATTAAGATCGATTGGTTGAACGACCTCAACGATCCCGTTCAACGCGACTATCTTGATCGTGAGCGTTTTGAACAGTTATTATCAGCCAAAGGCATTAGCAACGACTCAACCGTCATCTTTTATGGCGATAAAAATAATTGGTGGGCAACCTATGCCTTCTGGGTGTTCAAACTCTTTGGACACAAGGATGCCCGTATCTTGAATGGCGGGCGGGGCAAATGGATTGCCGAAGGACGTGAAATGACCCGAGACGTTCCGGTCTACCCAACCACCACCTATCGCGCCGCCGAACGTGATGACTCGGCCATCCGTGCCTTTCGGGATCAGGTCCTTGCACATATCAAACAGAGTGAACCAGCACTTGTCGACGTGCGGAGCCCCCAGGAATTTACTGGTGAACGCACCCACATGCCGGATTACCCGCAAGAAGGAACCCTGCGCGGTGGACACATTCCTGGTGCAGCCAACATCCCGTGGGCCCAAGCCGTGCAGGAAGATGGTACCTTCAAGAGTACAGAGGAACTGCAAGCACTGTATGGCAATCAGGGTATCACTGCCGACAAGGATGTTATTACCTACTGTCGCATTGGTGAGCGCTCCAGCCACACCTGGTTTGTGTTAACGTATTTGCTTGGGTACTCAAACGTCCGCAACTATGATGGTAGCTGGACAGAGTGGGGGAACTCGGTAGGTCTCCCGATTGCAAAGACCTACCAACCCTAAGCCGGTCAGACACACGGAGTTTTCGCATGGATCGACAGGACATCATCGATCACCTACTTGACCATTACGAACAACCTCGTAATTACGGGTCATTAGAAGGTGCCGATGTGACCGCTTCAGGTGGACATCCTGAATGTAGCGACATCGTGACCGTTCATCTGAAGATCGATCCAACCAACGACACAGTGACCCACATGACTTTTGAGGGACAGGGCTGCACCATTAGTCAGGCCGCCGCATCTATCCTGACGGAACAGATGGTGGGAACCACACTTGATGAGATCCGCCAGATGGATTTCGACACCGTCACCGAAATACTCGGGCGTGAGATTGCACGTTCCCGTCCGCGCTGTGCGTCGTTGGCGCTGGAAACATTACGAACAGCCGCTCTCAAATATCGGCAGGAATACCACCAGCAAATGGTCGATACAGATAAGGGCTCAGGGGAATGAGTCAGCAATCGCCTACGACAATGCGACCGGACACCGATGTTCAGAACACCTCGGACATTCCTAAGCATGTTGAAGTCTATGCCAAAGCCGAATGGTACAATCCCGGCGGTTCCGTAAAAGACCGTCCGGCCCTGGCCATGATTCTGGACGGTGAACGGACAGGTCGCTTACGTCTCGGTATGCGTATCGCAGATGCGGCAAGCGGCAACATGGGCATCGCCTACGCGACACTCGGCACATGTGGCACATTCGTTGGCACCGGACGGCGACTCCGCACCGAAAACCCAAATATGCAACTCATCGGCGTACAACCCGACGGCCCATACCATGCGCTCGAAGGCGTCAAACACCTTGCAACGACCAACCTGGTACCGGGGATTTATGATGCAACACTGGCCGACGACACCATTGAAGTGAGTAGCGAAGCCGCATTCGAGATGGCCCGACGTCTTGCACGAACTGAAGGAATCCTCCTGGGAATCTCAGCAGCGGCCAATGTCGTAGCAGCAATGCGCGTTGCACAAACGCTCGAACAAGGTGTTGTCGTTACTATTCTCTGTGATAGCGCAACAAAGTATCTGAGTGAGACCTTCTGGACCAATGTAGATGAATCGTGTATAAGTGGGGCGGGTATTTGATAAAAGAACTCCCGTACAAGGACGAAATCTGTACCTATGCTTGTACTGTCAGAACAGATAAAACGCGATATCGCAACGCATGCTGAGTCGACCTATCCCAATGAGTGTGTGGGGTTGTTGCTGGGTGTGATCGATGGCGACACCAAAACCGCAATAGCAGTCCATCCGGTCGAGAACCGCTGGGAGGGGCAGGTGGTGCTTGCCGACACCGATGACGCGACATCACAACGGGATCGCTTCTACCTCGATCCACGAGATTACCTCGTCGCGGATCGTGCTGCTCGCAAGCAGGGGCTCGACATCGTCGGCTGTTACCATTCACACCCCGACCACCCTGCTGTACCTTCCGAACGTGATCGTGTTGGTGCGCAGAGTGCCGGTGGAGGGGGTAGCTTTTCATTTGTGATACAGAGCGTGCAGGCAGGCCAGGCAACTGATATAGCGAGCTGGCTCCTTATGGACAATGGCCAGCGATTCATCGACGAACCAATCACCAATCCAGAATCAGAAACATAAATCCCTGTTCGATACCAACCATGTGTTAAAGGAGACTCCGATGTCAGTCACCATATCGATCCCAACCGCACTACGTCAATACGCTGAGGGGAATGCCAGCGTTACCGTCGAAAGTAACACGGTCGGACACCTGCTTGGCCATCTGGTTGAGCAGTACCCCCAACTTGGCAGCCAGTTGTACAACGAACAGAACCAACTACGCAGTTTTGTGAATGTGTATGTTGGCGATGAAGATATCCGCCATCTGCAAGGCGCAGATACACCCGTGCCAGACGGAGAGATCGTCAGCATTATCCCGGCTATTGCTGGCGGCACACGCCAGTAAGCCCAATTTAGTGAAATGTGAAAACTATGACAACACTTTCTAATGATGAAATTCGACGCTATGCACGTCATTTGATTCTGCCAGAATTTGGCATGGCTGCACAGGAAAGGCTCAAAGCTGGGAGTGTCCTGCTCGTCGGCACCGGAGGGCTCGGTTCACCGCTGGCGCTCTATCTGGCTGCAGCAGGTGTTGGGCATATCGGTCTGGTCGACTTCGATGTGGTTGAGGAGAGTAACCTCCAACGCCAGATCGTCCATGGAACCAGTACCCTTGGCATCCGCAAAACCGAGTCAGCCAAGCAACGCATTCTCGACCTAAACCCGCATATCGAAGTCACGACATATGAAGTGCAACTTACCTCTGAAAATGCCCTTGAGATATTGCGACCATATGATGTGATTGTGGATGGAACCGACAACTTCCCCACCCGCTACCTGACGAATGATGCTTCAGTGTTGCTTGGGAAACCCAACGTGTATGGCTCCATCTTTCGGTTTGAAGGACAGGTAACAGTTTTTAATACAGCAGAAGGTGGGCCGTGCTATCGCTGTCTCTACCCAGAGCCACCACCGCCAGGGCTTGTGCCAAGCTGTGCCGAGGGGGGTGTTCTTGGCGTACTCCCTGGCATCGTTGGTACACTCCAGGCCACCGAAGTTGTGAAACTACTGACAGGTATCGGCGAAACGCTGGTTGGACGACTGATGCTCTACGATGCGCTCAATATGGAGTTTCGTGAACTCAAGCTGCGTCGCAACCCAGACTGCCCGGTCTGTGGCGAACACCCAACCGTCACCGAACTGATCGACTATAACCAGTTTTGCGGTATCGTTCCTGAACCTGAGCCTGTTGTACAAACCGATGAGATCACACCTGGCGAAGTCGCCGCATGGCTAGAACGGCCCAGCAAACCATTCTTGCTCGATGTGCGCGAAGCAAACGAATGGGATATTGGGCACCTGCCAGATGCCACACGTATCTCTGTGAATGAACTTGCACAACGCATCCATGAACTCGACCCTGAGCGCGAAACCGTGGTCTATTGCCGAAGTGGGGGTCGCAGTGCGCGAGCGGTAGAAATGCTTCAACAGGCCGGGTTCGTTAAGGTTCAGAACATGGTTGGAGGTATTCTACGCTGGTCCGATGATGTCGATCCTTCCATTCCCAAGTACTAATCTGCATCACTTGACACAAAAGGGCGTTCGTGTGAACGCCCTTTCTGATCGCTACTTTACTTGCTTACCAAATACCTCTACTCATCTCCCCATATCCGATCACTCTGGATAACGACCCATGTGCCATTTTGTAGGAATAATCTGTTGTAGAAACCAGCAGTATCGTTGGGCGAGTGCAGTTCGAGATACGCAAGCGCCTCATTGCCTCCCTCACTAAAACCTACATTAGAGAGCGCAATGTATCCATCTGTATTGCCAAAACGCTCATTGAATGTTTGCCAGCCAGCCTCTTCGCCATCAACGAAGATATCATCAATATCGCTCTGGCTCATAAAAATTGTGGGAAAGTCAATCGAGAATGTACCATCAAGCGACTGTGATTCGTCGTTCTTCTCGCGAAAATCGGTCAGCAGTGTTTCATCCAGAGGCGCAACTTCATCGGATATTGGGGGCAATTCCTGCAAGGTCTCAATGGTTGCGTCCATATCCTGATCAGGCACATTAAAGCGCGTCTCATTCAATACCACAAATGCCTCACGCTCACCCTGCCACTGACGTAGAAATGCCTCATAAACAGCATTTGGATCAGTACCGGTGCCATCCTGTGCACGAAAAACCAATTCGCCTTCAGGATAAGTAATTGTCAAGACATCACCAATAATCTCGTAGCTCTCGATAGCTTCCATTCCATCCATAAACTGTAGTGTTTGCTCTAGGGTGTCACTACATCCTCCCTCTGTAGTAGCAAACTCTGACATCGTTACTACTATTTGTGCATCACTGAGCTGATAAGGCACACCGTAAGTGTTGCAACTGATATCGCCCTGCATTGTGCCATCTTGCAAGAAAGCCGTAATTGGGGTATCTTCTGCCGATGGCTGGGCCACGACTGCATCACCCTCAAATGTTACCAGCGTTTCAAGTTCCCAGACCACACCTTCGAGTGGTTGACTCTCAGCAGCTTGCAGGGGTTCAAAAAACAGTGTACCATCAGGTGAAGTCAAAGTCAGTTTCCCATCAGCAAGCGTGAAAGTTTGAACCGTGCTAAGTAACTCAAGGTATGCTATCTCTTGATCCATCGCAGACTGATCCGCACAGGCCATCTCAGTTGCAAAAAGATCCGCCACGGTTAGATCTGAGCCACTGCTTGTATAATCGCCACCGTAGGTGTTACAACTGGCATTACCATTTAATGATGCCCCATCAAATTGAATAGTCGGTTGATACTCCCCAAGAGTCGTCTGCACATTATCAGGTGTGCCATACTCTACAAGTTGCCATTCTGTTCCGGCGAGGCCATCTGTTGCTTCCATTGCGTCTTCTTCTGATTGGGCAGACCCATCATCGCCACCTGAGCCGGTATCTCCGGCATCAATAGCATCTTCATTTGATTGAGCAGAGTCATCAGAACCTGTTTCACTATTTCCGGCATTTGTCGCACCACAAGCCACCATAACCAGACATACTACGAGGGTAATACTCCACCACAGTATTGTACGTTGAGCATTCATAAAAAATCTCCTAAGAGAGTATGTTTTGTCTATCATGGTAACGATGGCAGGTGACAAATTGTTCCCATCAAAGGTATAGGAAGAGATAATAGCACAAATATGGCAGGATTAACAAACCTCAGTTTCTTACTTGTGTATGCGTCGACACAGCCCCATACCACGTGCCGTTTTAATACCAATTCCCAGGTAAAAAGAAGCATCGGCTAGTAGTGTTAGCATCTGGCGATGCACTGGATCTCGTGATAGCTCATAGGTGCATGTGCCAACAAACCCCTTTTGTATACCTACCCCCAGATCTTGCATCTGCGTTTCCAGGTGATACGCACTCACCAACGTATCGGCGGTGGCTGCTTTAAGCTTCTCCATATCCAAAGCATATGTCGCTGGCATTAACTCATTCCAACGACGTGCCAGGCTTCCAAATACTGTTTCTGGCGCTGGCATCATCCCCAAGCGTTTTTTCCCTCCACTATCGCTCCCCTGACCAAAGGCAGTGAGGCGCACGAACTCTAGGGTAAGTTTGTCAGTTGGTTCAACAGTGGTCATCAAGTCAGCTGCAGAGATAAAGCCCGCCCACGGATGTTGCTCTGATTTATCAAAGACATTGATTACAATCATACCTGTGGGTTCAGATTGTGTGATAGGAAGAGAGACGTACTGAAGGAGTGCTTCTGACACACTCGCAACGAGGCCTGCCTGTAGGAGGGTAACACGAAGATCGATTTGGGCCGTATCTGGGCCACAACCCGATGGGTTCGTAGAAATCACTGAAACCGTGAATGGTTTACTATGGCCATCCTGATGCAAATCTCGAAATAATGTTGGATTAGCACGACGTATTAACTCCAGAAACAGTGCTTGTGGATGGGAGCTTCGACCAATTGATGCCAATGTGTCTTGGCCGATTTGTAGACGAATGACTAATGCACACAAATCTGTAATGTTGTGCATGTATATGCCCTCAACAGAACTGATGTAAGGTTTCTCGTAAGATACTACGTGTTCAAATCAATTTTGTCTGTATATTTGTGGAAGGATTTGGGGGGGAGGAAAAAACAGCAGATCAGAGACAACGTTTGTATGATTCCTAGGAGGATAGAAAATATTATACTGTTTAATGCTATTACTTGTTGTTATTATCTCACAAACTAACATCAAAATGGTAGCGTTTCAGCATCCATCTGCGAGACCTCGATGGTAAATCCCAAGTCCGTAAATAAGTCCCGTGCTTGCTGCCACCTTATGCGCCCTTGCTCCACATCCCCGTGCAGCAAGTCATACTGCGCCCAGGCGCGTAGAATACGTGCTCGTTCATATTCAAGATGAGACTCAGAGGCTAACTTCTCGGCCTTTGCAAAGCAAGCTGTTGCGCCGATATAATCCTCTTGATACGTCATAGCCTGTCCTAAAACTCGCCAAGCCATACTCAGAATCTCAGGATTGTGAGTCCGCTGAACCTCTTCGAGACCTTGTTGAGCAAATACCAAAGCTTCATCATTCTGCTTCTTTTGTAATAAGGCTTCGGCAAAAAGTGTAAAAATATAAGGAGTACTGGACACAGAACTTCTGTGTACTAAATCAAGTCCCTTTTTAAGCGCATGTATGGCATCATCAACCATATCAAGCCGTAAGTAGACTTCACCAAGCATTGTGTAACACTGTAACAAAAGGTAACGCACCTGAATCTCAGATGCAATAGATACAGCATCTGTGATGAAAGGCAATGCTTGATCATAGTTACCTTGATTCATCGATAAAAGAGCCACATTATATAAAATAATGATTTCTCCAGCACGATGATTAAGTTGACGATAAAGTAGCAGTCCTTGCTGATATATGTTTTCAGCTTCCTGGAAGCATCGAAGCCGAGCATAAACCAGGGCAAGTGTGTTAATGGCAAGCACTTCATCATGTGCATCACCAAACTGTCGGCACATGTGCAGAGATCGCTTGGCAATCGGTAAAGCTTCACTACTTTGACCAAGCATATAGAGCGCATAGGCTTTGTTACGCAGTACATTTGCAAATATGATACTCTCACCATGAGAGTGCAGGCATTGTTCTGCTTGCTGCACCATGGATAGCATTTCAGGAAATGCAGATTGCCTTAAATAAATATTTGCCATACCAATGTAAGCTTGAGATAGAAACTCAACATCTCCGCATTCCTCAGCTTCAGTTTGCATTGTTTGGAACACTTGCCAGGCATCTGTGTATGCCATTTGTTCGAGCAACTCTTTCCCAATCTTACTATACAATGTAAAACGCTGTTCTTGAACATAACTGTTGACAGGCAAGAGTGCCAGTGCTTGTCTAAAAAGTTGCGTCGCCTCGGCGGCAACATACCGTGACGCAGCCTCTATGCCTGCCTTCGTGTACCATTTTGCTGCCTCAGCAGGACACTGCCCCCGTTCATAGTGTTCGGCAATCACACTCGCATAGGTATCTACTTGTTTGCCTAGCTGCGTCTGCCACCAAGCAGCAGCCATCTGGTGATACCATATCTGTTCTTCCTCTGCTAACTGTGCATAGACCCCCTCGTGCACCATGGCATGCTTAAAACGATAAGCTGGTTCAGCTAACATTCCACCGCTGGTCTCTGGCACTATCCACTCGGTTTGTACAAGGACCTCCAGAGCCACATCTACTTTTAGACCAGCACCACTTGTCTGCTCCCGCTGCATTCGCGACTGTTCCAGATAGCGCACTCCACTGGCCCAGAAGAGCATTCCAATACTTGAAGCTGCCAAAAGTATGGTCTGTACCTCTTGTGATAAATGCAGGAAGCGTTCTCGAATAATCATTGTTAATGTGAGTGGAATATCACCCACTCCACCTTCAGAAGTTGTACGCATCATCTGGCTTAGTGCAATCAAATGCAGTGGATTACCACCACTACGATGAATGATCTGCTCTACTGTCGCAGAAGATACCTGTGTGTTTGAGATCAACCTTGCTACGACTTCACGGCTATCAGCCACCGTCAAAGGGGCTAACTTTACTATCTGAAGCAGAGAAATATCCTTCGGGATCGATGCTCTACCAGGCCGTGTAGTCACTATCACAAGGAGTGGCCAGTTTGCACCTTCGTTGAATACTCGCCATAATAAAGCTTGTGAAGGGCTATCTGTCCAGTGAAGATCCTCTATCACCAGCACCAATGGTTGAGCCATACACCGAGACTGAAGATATGCCAGCAATGCCTTTTCCCCTTGCGCTTGGAGTTCTTGGGGATTATGCGTAAGCGCCTGTATCATCGGGTGGTATGAACTATCAAACCCTAACAAATGCCCTAACAAAGCAGCCTGGATTAAGGCATCAGGGTTTTCTGAAGGCGCAATTAAGGATTCAAACTGGCGGCGGATGGTTGCTGAGGAAGCGTATTCGGGGATACTATGTGCCTGAGTTACGAGACTACGCCAGAGGCTGTAGGGGCGAACCACTTGATAGGGATCGGCTGCGACCTGAATAAGATCTACGTCTTCTGCTACCTGGGTTGCCCAGTGTGTGAAAACTTGCACTAGGTGAGACTTGCCAATCCCAGCTTCCCCCACCAGCGCTACTCCTCGAATACCCAATGTTTTGAGAGTAGTACTCAAGGCCTCCAATAGGATCTGAAGCTCCCCTTCACGACCAATCACCTTATAGGGATCAGAAGGAAAGGAACTATTGGTTTGATTGCTATTTGTATGACTCATGGTGAATTACAGCAATTAGGACAGAGTCGTGACAAATAATAGTTTAAATAGTGTGTGTGTAACTTACAAAATAGTATAGCACCACAACTATCGAATGTGAAGCTATATCGACATATTTTAATCTAATCTTGGCTGTATATTAACGCAGCGATGGTTGTTTTGTAGGAAAAGAACGACTAGTATAACAGCAGAGTCTCCACACGCCTGATACCCATGACGACTATCCATGACTACTCTCATTGGATAGTCGTCACTTGTTCTTAAGCTGCTTCCCCTCGATGTATCTCGCTTGTTTGTATATCCACCAGGTCCTCACCATCATCCTCTGGCTCGTGTAATAGCCAAGCACCAATAACGATGATATAGTAGCCCAGCAATAGCCAGAGTGGAAATGGAGGAACTTGCATCGCAGCCCATGGGAGTTCGGCAAAAATCCGTGCACCAACCGTCAACCATGCTAAAAACAGATACGCAAATGTCGCCAGCCATTGCCCCGCCGGTAAATAAACCATCCCGACAACTAAAGCAATCGCGCCAAACAGCATGGCATAGGGCACCATCGGTAGCATCACTACATTTGCGAGCGGAGCCACAATCGACAGATTCCCAAAGTGATACAGAATGAGCGGCAAAGCCAGAATCTGCGCTGCTATCGTTGCCGTAAGCGCCTCACGGGCCCACCCAAGCCAGGAAGTACGCAGCGGTGTACGCAACAGCATACGATCAACGCCATTGCCATATGCAAACAATGATGCCGTGGCCAGCGCACTTAGTTGAAATCCCAGATCCCAAAGGGTTTGTGGGTCCCAGATGGTCATAGCCCAACATGCCGCAAAGAGCGTCGTCCATGCATGCGAACGACGCCCTAACCGCTGCCCCAACACTGCGACAGAACCCATCACCGCCGCACGAATGACCGTCGGAGTCGCACCAACAAACAGCGTATAGAGCCAGATACACACCAGAATCACCCAGAAGGTAGACCCCTTAGACAGCTGTAACCGCTCGGCAATCGGATACAGCGCCAGCGCAATAATCGTAATATTCCAACCTGAGATCACCAAAATGTGGGAAGTCCCTGTGATGGAAAATGTCTCATACACATCGTCAGGAATAGACGATTGTAAGCCCAGCAAAATCCCCACCGCAAGCGAAGCCTCCGGTTCTGGGAGTTCGCGTAAAAGAATGTAGCGTGACCAATCACGCAGTTCGAGCAGCGCTGACCAGAGCTGATTGCCATGACCCTGTGAGACAAATCCAGCCGCTGTAGGTTCCATCAGCGCGAAGATATACTTACGAGCCAAGTATTCTTGATAATCAAAAAGACCTGGTCGGTCAGCGGCACGCGGTGTCGTTAATTCACCGTGGAGTGTCAATCGATCTCCGTATCGGCGCTCAGGGTAGGGTGGCAACTTTACCAACACAGAACCCTCAACCTGCGTAGTGGTGCCGTTGATTGCAATTACCTCGGCATCGATCAACAAGCGCTGACCCTCCTCGGTACGACGCGAGTCTTCTATCACTACACCCTGCAACACAATATTCCCGGTTTCGTTAAACTGCCAGATGCTTTGCGGAGTCGTTTCAACCTGTGCCAAGCCATAGCGAAAGCCACCCAATGCGATACAACAAATGACCAGAGCAACCAACCGTGGGCGTCGCACCCGTACAAAAACCGCTACCCCCACGACACCGATTACCCCTGCGCTCAGCCATAGAGACTGATCAATGTGGTACAAATCTGCGACGAGAATACCAACCATCCAGGCTACCGCAAGTATGAGAAGAGACACTGTACGCTCGCTTTCCAGATAAGATGGGGTGCTACAGCAGATCCCATGCAACAGTATGCTATTATTAGAAGAAAGCCTTACTATCTACAAGAGGGAAATATGTCTGCTATCTTGGAAGCCATTCTTACTACTCGCGTGATAGCGATTGTGCGACTTGAGCGCTACGACTACGCAGTCGAGGTTGCGCGTGCTTTAGTTGAAGGCGGTGTCTCGGCAGTTGAATTCACCTTGACAGGCGCGGGTGCCAACGAGGGCATTAGTGCGGCACGTAACGCATTGGGCGATCAGGCACAGATCGGTGTTGGTACCGTCTTGACGCCTGCTGATGCGGAGTCTGCTATTGCTGCGGGAGCACAGTTTGTCGTAACTCCGGTGGTACGCCCCCAGGTCATCGAGGTGTGTCGCAAACACAATGTGCCTATTCTCTGCGGAGCCCTGACGCCTACCGAAGCACTCACCGCACACGAGGCTGGTGCCGACATGATCAAGATCTTTCCAGCACGTTTTGGTGGTCCCAGTTACCTGCGTGATATCCTTGCACCGCTGCCACAACTGCGGCTGGCTCCAACTGGCGGTATCAGCTCGAAAAATATGCGAGAGTATTTTGATGCGGGCGCTGTGGCTGTCGGTATCGGTGGTAATCTGGTCTCTACACAAGCTGTTGCTCAGGAAAACTGGATGCATATCACCATGGCTGCACAGGCATGCGCCGTAGCTGCCAAAGGGTTTTAGGTCCTGTTCGTTCGTTGTGTGATCGTTCTGGTTTCGTCCCTCATGCAAAGGAAGTTATTATGTCGGAAGTTGTAACACTTGGTGAAACCATGGTGACGCTCTATCCGCAGGAGCCTATCACGCTCGATATAGCAGACACGCTAGCGCTCAATATCGGTGGCGCGGAGAGCAATCTGGCCATTGGATTACGCCGACTAGGGCATACCACACGTTTCATCAGTCGTGTTGGAGTTGATCCCTTTGGACAACGTGTCCGTACAATCCTTGAACACGAAGGGGTTGACACGGAGTATCTGATCGATGATCCAGAGGTACAAACGGGTATCTATTTTCGTGAGTGGCTAGCCGATGGTGCACGACGCGTGTATTACTATCGCGCGGGGTCGGCAGCCAGTTGCATGTCTCCAGACGATCTGCAACCAGCAGCATTCACAGATGCACGTATCGTTCATCTCACGGGCATCACTCCGGCACTCAGCCCAAGCTGTTCCGCAACCATATCGCATGCAATGGAGTTAGCGCGGGCTGCGGGCGCACAGATCTCGTTTGATCCAAATTATCGAGCACGATTGTGGGATACGGAAACAGCCAAAGCAACGCTCATCCCACTCATTGAACATGCGGATATTCTGCTCATTGGGCATGAAGATGCTCAGGCCGTTCTGGGCGAAGATCAGCCTGAGCGTATTCTGGAGCGAGCAACTCAGCTTGGCCCCACAATAATCGTGCTCAAGCTAGCCGAACAGGGCGTTCTCGCTCTAGCTGACGGTGAGATAGCCCAGGTACCTGCTCACCCGGTTGAGCAGGTTATTGATCCAGTTGGTGCTGGCGATGGGTTTAATGCTGGCTTTCTCGCAGGCTTGCTACGTGGCTATGCTATGACTGATGCGCTTGGTCTGGGGGCCCGTGTTGGCGCCGCCGCTGTCGCGTCGTTGGGCGATTACCACGGCTACCCGCATATGTAAACAATGAACGATGGCCAGTTCCACATTTCTGGTCATCGTTGACATCACTTCATTCCCTAGCATTTTGGCCATTTGGCAGCAAGATGACTAGACTATTCCTCTATACCCTACTCAATCACGATGTCGGCCACTGATTCAACCACTTGTGTTGGGCGATAGGGAAAGCGCTCGATCTCTTCACGTTTCGTTACACCAGTGAGCACAAGGATTGTTTCTAACCCACTCCCTGTTCCCCCAATAATATCTGTATCCATCCGGTCCCCCACCATCACTGACTCCTCAGAATGAGCATTGATCGTCCGCAGGGCCGTTCGCATCATGAGCGGGTTTGGCTTGCCGACGAAATAGGGCTGCACACCAGTCGCTGCCGCGATCATCGCCGCAATGGCGCCACAGGCAGGCACCAAGCCACCGTCACCTGGCCCGGAGACATCTGGGTTGGTAGCAATAAAACGCGCACCATCGGCCACACATCGCACGGCTTGGGTCAGTTGATGGTAGCTCAACATACGCGTTTCACCAAGCACCACATACTCAGGACTCACATCAGTGATTGTATACCCAACGTCGTGCAGCGCAGTGGTCAATCCGGCTTCACCAATCACATACGCAGTCCCGTTCGGGCGCTGGCTGTGGAGAAACTGTGCGGTCGCCAACGACGAAGTATAAATAGCCTCAACCGGAACTTCCAACCCCAACCGTTTGAGACGAGCATTGAGATCACGTGGGGTATAGATAGGATTGTTGGTCAGGACCAGAAATTTGGCATTCTTTTCTATAAGGCGATTGATAAATTCATTGGCACCAGGGATCATGTCTGAACCATGCACCAATACGCCATCCATATCGATCAAGTAATTTTTAGGCACAACTACAAACTTCCTATCGTCAAGCTGTTCAGATCATTCAACCGTTCGACCACTGGACACTACTTTATCGGCACCAAAGGCTTTTTCAGCCACACGGGGACGAACCACGACATTGCGCCCAATCCGCACACCCGCCGGAATATGTGTACCACGCCCGACCAGCGTGAGCCCAGTGTTCAGTTGATCTGGTGCGGCTTCGTTCGGCGTGTTATCGTCACCCTCACCCAGAGACGCGTTCACACCAACAGTCGTATTCTTGTCCAGGATACAGCGATCAACCACTGCACCCGTTTCAACAACCGTGTCGGTCATAAGGATGGAGTCGCGCACAGTGGCACCTTCCGCCACAATCACACCTGGTGCGACTATCGAACGTGTTACATTCCCATAGATGCGACATCCATCACAGAGCAGATTCCCTTCGGCCCGTGCGGTCGCGCCTACTTCCGCAGCAGGGCGCTCTTCACTCCGCGTATGAATGATCCATTCAGGATCGTACATATCTAACGCAGGGGTTTCGACCAATAACGCCATATTGGCTTCGTAATACGCCTGTACCGTTCCCACATCGGCCCAGTAACCTTGAAAGCGATACGCATTTACTTCCGTTTCGCGGACCAGCCTGGGCATGAGATTCCGGCCAATATCTCGCTCATTTCCTTTGGCCAGTGTCTCCAAAAGAAAACTTTTCCGAAAGGCATAAATCCCCATCGATGCCAGACTCGAATGTGAACGACGCGGTTTTTCATCAAAACGACTAACTGTGCCATCGTTATCAACGGTGACGATACCATAACGGTACACTTCATGCTGACTGACGCTATGCACAGCGACCGTCACATCAGCATCACGCTCCTGATGGATCTGAAGCATGGGGCGATAATCCATAAGGTAGATGTGGTCACCCGCCAGCACCAGTACATTATCGACAGGCTGCTCCGCGATAAAATCAAGGTTTGCACGAATGGCATCAGCAGGGCCTCGTTGCCAGTCGCCTCCTTCTCGAGTCAGATAGGGATGGAGTACCCGCACACCTCCGATACGCCGATCCAGATCCCAAGGCTTGCCGACACCAATATGTTCGTGGAGTGAGCGTGGGCGATATTGGGTGAGAACACTGACATTGTAGATACCCGAGTTGACGCAGTTCGAAAGGGTGAAGTCAACAATCCGATATTTACCAGCAAACGGTATGGCTGCTTCTGAGCGCTCTGCTGTTAATACATTGAGCGCCGGACTTTCACCGCCAGCAAGTATGAGCGCGAGGGTTTTCTGCATATGTAAACCTCATGTGTTACAGCTATTTCTTGAAAGCACAAACGTTCTATGACATTATGCTATAATCAAAGGTAAGGAGGTATCTTTCATGACAGTATCAGAAATACGACCTCAAACCATTGTGTATCCTGAAAGTGATGGTGAACCCGTGGGCGAGACAGACGATCATCGTGATTTGATGTTCGAACTTATCTTTGTCATAAAAAACCTACTTCGTGAGACGACTGCGTATGTTGCTGGAAACCTCTTTGTTTACTACGAAGAAGCTGAACCCACTTCAGTGGTAGCACCAGATGTCTTTGTCATTTTTGGTGCCTCTCAGCAGAAACGTCGCACATACAAAACATGGGAACACGATGGAAAACTCCCGACTTCGTTATTGAATTAACCTCCTCCAAAACACGGTATGTTGATTTGGACGAGAAACATGCACGCTACGCAGAGTTAGGTGTCCAGGAGTATTACCTGTTTGATCCGCATGGTGACTACCTCGATCCACGCCTACGCGGCTACCAATTGGTTGATGGCGAACTTATACCAATGTCTGGTAGTCGTGTCATCAGCAAACTGGTCAACGCTGAGTTACGCGTCATCGACAACAATCTCCGCCTCTACGACATTACCACTAGAGTGCCTTTCCCAACCTCCCGAAGAGCTTGAAAAAGCTCGCCAGAAAGAGGCTGAGGCCCGTCAGCAAGCCGAAGCTGAGATAACCAAACTACAGGCTGAACTTGATGCACTCAGATCGTCTCCCCCGAAGGAACCTCGTTAGACGGAAAATCTTCCTCGTCACGATCAGCGTTGATAACGACATTACGCCCGATCCGTATCCCCGCAGGAATATGGGCACCCTTGCCAACAATACTAATCCCGGCTGTCAGTTTGTCGGGTTGGAGTTGGTTTGGTGTTGCTATATCATCACCATCGCCAAGCCGCACCCCAGAGCCAACCACTACATTTTTGTCAACAATAACCTTATCCAGAACAGCACCAGGACCGATCCAAGTGTCATTCATGACGACACTATCACGTACTGTCGCACCTGGCGAGACATACACCCCCGGTGAGAGAACTGAGTTTTCTACATGACCGCGAATGATACAACCATTGCAGATCATACCCTGGCTTATGCGTGCCTGTGGTCCAACATTCGCAGGAGAGCGCTCCTCGCTTCGGGTATGAATAACCCATTCAGGGTCGAAAAGGTTGAGGGTATTTTCAGGACTCAACAGATCCATACTGGTTTCCCAATAGGAGTCAATTGTCCCAACATCAACCCAGTAGCCTTCAAACGGATAGGCCATCACACGGTCACGACCGATCATCGAAGGAATAACATGCTTGCCGAAATCCTCACGGGGATCGTCATCGCTGCCTTCATCAAGCCGTTGGAAGAGCATGTCGGTCGAGAAGACATACACACCCATGTTGGCAAGGGTGCCTTTGTCCTTACTCTTTGGTTTTTCGGTAAATTCAACGATCCGCATCGATTCATCAGCCGTCATAATGCCAAATCGGTCGGTCTGTTCAACAGGCACATGCATCACCGCAACAGTCACATCCGCACGATGGCGCTGATGGTAGGCCACCATAGCGCTGTAATCCATTTTGTAGATGTGATCACCAGAGAGCACGACAACTACATCGGCACGCTGCTGACGAATGAAATTCAGGTTTTGGTAGACAGCATCGGCGGTGCCCTTGTACCAACTCTGATCATCACGACCTTGGTATGGTTGCAGCAGTTCGACACCACCACGGTTGCGGTCTAAGTCCCAGGGTTTGCCATTCCCGATATGGGCATTGAGCGAGTGTGGTCGATACTGTGTTAATACGGCAACATCAAAGATACCAGAGTTGACACAGTTGGACAGGGTAAAATCAATGATCCGAAATTTGCCAGCAAAGGGAACCGACGGCTTGGCACGTTTCTCCGAGAGAACGCTCAAACGTGTCCCTTCACCTCCGGCCATAATCATGGCAACTATTCGCACAAAAACCTCCCGAATAGGTTGTGGTCTATATGAAGATCCTCGACAGGCGGACGAATATGCGTTTTGACGTACTTTACGGGTTCTATAAACACTATACCACACGCTGCGGATGCTGTCATGCGTGAGGTAGGAGTGACTAGAGTTGTGTAGGGTCCCCACATGAGAAGCGACGTGTTTGGTTAACCAAAAATATGTTGACCTACATACTAGCTACTGATCGCATCTACAGCGCGTTGTGCTGTCCCTCGTGCTTCATCCTGGGTAACCGTAAGCAAGTGTTCTTTCACTTCTGGAATGGCAACCGCAGTCATACTCAATTCATCAATACCCAGACCCGCAAGAATCACTGCAGCCTGGGGCTCACTGGCCAACTCGCCACACACACCAACCGGAATTCCGGCTTGTTTCCCGGCTTCAACGGTACGTGCAATAAGGCGCAGTACGGCAGGAGCATCGTGGGGGTATCGCTTTGCGAGTTCGGCTAGACCACGATCAGCAGCCATGGTATATTGTGTCAAATCATTACTACCGATGCTAAAAAACGCGACATCTTGCGCCAGAATATCAGCCGTCATCGCTGCAGCAGGTGTTTCGATCATAATGCCGATTGGTACATCTGTACGATGCGCGATCTGCTCCGACTTCAATGCTTTGGCCACTGCCGTTATCTGCTGTTTGGCCCAGAAAAGATCCTCTTGTGTGGCAATCATCGGCAGCATAATCCAGAGATCACCGTGCGTCGCGGCGCGAAGTAAAGCACGTAATTGAACTGTAAACAGTTCAGGGCGATCCATGCAGAGGCGTAACCCGCGCACACCAAGAAATGGGTTGGATTCCGTCGGTAGATCAAGATAAGGCAGGGGCTTGTCACCACCAATATCAAGTGTCCGCACAACAACCGGACGACCTTCCATCGTTTCTAATACAGATCGATAGGCAGCATATTGCTCATCTTCAGTAGGAGCTTCATTGCGATGTAAAAACAGAAATTCGGTACGAAAGAGACCGATACCTTCAGCACCTTGTTCATGTGCAACCAACGCATCATCAGGATGGCCGATGTTGGCCCATAGTGCCACCGGATGGCCATCGGCGAGTCGCCCAGGCTGATCCCGCAGAGATTGTCGCTGTTGCTTACGCTTATCTTGGTCAGCACTACGCTGCTGATAGATGTCGATCTCGTGCTGGTCCGGTTCCACCACAAGCGTTAACGTATCTCCATCAAGAATAACGTTGGTTGTATCGGGAATAGCAAGCAGCGCATCGCCCAGACCAACAATAGCAGGAATCCCCAGTGAACGGGCCAGAATAGCCGTATGCCCGGTCGCACCACCAACCGCCGTTGCAAATCCAGCGACGGAACCACCACGAAGTTCAGCCGTCTCTGCAGGTGTCAGATCGGCAGCAACGATAATGGCATTGGGCGGAATGTCGCGCTGGATTCCTAGTGTACCTTGCAAGGCAGCTTTGAGCATCTGCCCGATATGGTCGATATCAGAGGCACGTTCTCGCAAATAAGGATCGTCAAGTGCTGCAAGCATGTCCCGCATTTGTCCAATAGTGGCAGATAGTGCCGGTTCGAGCACCTCGTGTTCATCACGCACACGGCGTTCTACTTCATCAACGAGTGTGATATCCTCGGCTAATAACGACTGGGCATCAAGAATACCTGACTCGTCGGCACGCCCTTCAGTGCGGAGTTGCTCCGCCAGTGTTTGTAATCGTGTTACAACCATCTCTTGAGCCTGCCGAAAGCGCGCCAGTGCTTCTTCTGGGTTTGTATCAGTTATTTGTTGATTAGGGGTATCAATCAATCGCACAATCTGACCAATTGCGATACCTGGTGCGCCACCAACACCCTGAAGGTTTTTCGCCATAATACATTTCACTTACTATAATGTTGCTACCTAATGAAAAGAAGGCTGTGGATATATTAGGTTTCCCCAAAATTTTCTCGAACCAGTTGGGTTAATGCCGCTACTGCTTGATCTGCATCATCGCCTTCAGCACGAATACGCACCTCATGACCTGAACGTACCCCTATCTGTAGCAAATTGAAGGCACTCACGGGGACTTCATTACTTTGTTCACGGCTCATATTTTGGATTGTGATTTTGCTTTTAAATTCACGGGCTTTCTGTACAAATATAGCTGCAGGACGTGCATGCAAGCCAACGGGATGATTAACAGTGAGTGTCGCTTCAACCATGATGGAAGCCATCCTTTCTCTACGGGTAATATGTTATTAACGAAGGATAAGAGAGTGATGCAGGCCATCGGCACATCATTGAATGGGCTATTAGTCTTGGTCCTTTTGACGATGCACCTTAATCATTTTGCGCCCCTCCAGGGCAGCCTTCGCTGTTTGGTCAAGCGTCGATCCAGCGGATGCCTCAATAGCTGCCAGGTAAGTTCCCTCAACTAAAGGGGCATCACTTATCTCAACACGAGTTTTGCCAAGATCAACCACCTCAATAGCCGTTTCAACACTCAGGGCTGCCCCGCCTATATCTATCAGGACCAGAATACCCTCAGGAGTAGCTATATTTTTCAAATTCTCTTTGATACGATCAACACTCGTTCCTAATGATCCATCGTCTGCTCCACCTGCTGTCGCAATCTTAATTTTGCCACCAGAAACTTGTTCAGCAAATTCTTTCACACCCGCTGCGAGCTTAGAACTATGTGACACAATAAGTAAACTGACCATGTGTATATGCCTCATCTCATTGGTAGCAGAACGATACTGTCATGTTTGTAAGAAGATGGCTGAAGCTGACACTGCCATTGCTTCAGCCATACATATACCGCTATGAAACCCAATCAAATGTACGTGTTACTGCTTTCTTCCATTCAGCATAGAGTGTTTCACGCTGATCTTCACCCATGCGTGGCTCCCACGTCTTATCCATACCCCAATTCGAGCGCATTTCATCGGTGTTCTTCCAGTATCCGGTCGCCAGACCGGCTGCATAGGCAGAACCAAGCGCTGTCGTCTCGGCAACCTTAGGTCGTACGACGGTGACACCAAGAATGTCAGCCTGGAATTGCATAAGCATATCGTTGTACACCATCCCACCATCGACCTTCAACTCTTTCAATTCAACTCCTGAGTCCTGTCGCATGGCTTCAGCCACTTCACGCGTCTGGTAGGCCGTCGATTCTAAGACAGCCCGTGCAATGTGGTGCTTGTTAATGTAACGAGTCAGCCCAACCATTACACCACGTGCATCGCTACGCCAATAAGGGGCAAACAAGCCTGAGAATGCAGGAACAATATACATACCACCATTGTCATCAACTTTACGTGCAAGGTCTTCGATCTCTGGTGCGCTGTTAATCATGCCAAGATTGTCACGAAGCCACTGAACCAATGAACCAGTAATCGCAATTGACCCTTCTAAAGCCCAGACCGTTGGATTATCACCAAATTTGTAACACGGGGTTGTCAACAGACCATTCTTAGATTGGACCAAATCGGTTCCTGTGTTGATCAACATGAAGTTACCAGTTCCATACGTGTTCTTCGCATCACCGGTATCGTAACAGGCTTGGCCAACAGTCGCGCCTTGCTGGTCACCAAGGATACCAGCAAGCGGAACACCGTTGAGCACACCACGACATTCGCCATACACTTCACTTGACGAACGAATTTGTGGCAACATTGCACGAGGAATGCCCATAATGGACAAAATTTCGTCGTCCCAATCCAGTTTTTCCAGATTCATCAACAGAGTGCGGCTAGCATTGCTGACATCGGTGACATGGACACCACCATCAGGGCCACCTGTCATCCACCAGGTGACAAAGGTGTCGATGTTGCCAAAGATAACATCACCGGCCTCAGCAGCAGCCCGTACACCATCGACATTGTCAAGAATCCAGCGAATCTTCGGGCCAGAGAAATAGGTCGCCAGCGGGAGGCCAACTTTGGCACGGAACCGATCCTGACCACCATCTTTGGCGAACATATTCACAAGTTGATCGGTACGAGTATCTTGCCAGACAATCGCGTTATAGACAGGTTTGCCGGTCTTACGATTCCAAACGACGGTTGTCTCACGCTGGTTGGTAATACCGACAGCCATTAAGTCTGACGGTGTCAGATTAGCCTTGGTCAAGGCACCTTGTACCACACCTTGCGTGCGTTGCCAGATTTCCTCAGGATTATGCTCAACCCAGCCTGGTTTGGGGAATATTTGCTCATGTTCACGCTGATCGGCAGCAATAACACGTCCACTATGATCGAAAATCATACATCGAGTGCTGGTTGTACCTTGATCAATTGCAGCTACAAATTTTGCCATAATTGTGACTCCCTTGTCCTAAAATGTACGTTGCCTGCCAGAATAGTGGCTAGCATCTATTATCTGATACATATATGTTTATGTTTGTGTTTCTTCCAGCGTTTTGAGTAGCATCTGTGCCATGTAAAACGCTGACGTTGCTCCTGGATCCTGATGTCCGATGCTGCGCTCACCAAGGTACGAGGCCCGACCCTTGGTGGCCAACAGGGGGATAGTCGACTGCATGCCTTCCTCTACCGCCTGAACAGCCTGACGGGTGGCACTCAAGATGTCTGCATTGTGCTCAATACTTTCTTTGAGTGCATCGATGCCAGGGGCAATGGCATCCACCATGGTTTTCTCACCACGTTGGGCCTTCCCACGAGCTACAATACCTTCTAATGCTGCTTCAAGCGCAACAACAACCTCAGCAGCAGTCAACTCATAACGATCTGCAAGGGCCGTCCCGGCACGAATAAAAGCCGTGCCATACAACGGGCCTGAAGCACCACCGACGGTTGAGACCAAGGTCATGCCCGTCGTTTTGAGGATCGTCCCAATATCTTTATCAGCAACTGAAGGCAATTTTCCCAGCACTGCGGTGAATCCACGATCAAGGTTAACACCATGATCTGCATCACCAATTGGCGAGTCAAGTTGCGTCAATTCGTCACGATGTGACTTCACAGACTGGGCCACATACTCCAAAAAACGTATTACATGTTCAGCTGTTATCTGCATGTCCTTGATCTCCTATGGCGCTCTTAAAATATTATATTCCCCAACGAAGACCTGGTGTGAGTACGGGCGCATCCCAAAGTTGCGCCAGTTCGTCATCCAACTTCAGGAGGGTGATTGAACAACCAGCCATTTCGAGCGCTGTGATGTAATTCCCAATGAGATTCCGACCAATGGTAATATTGCTTTGCAGCAAAATCTGGGCCAGTTCGTTATAGATGACATATAACTCAATAAGGGGTGTTCCACCCATTCCGTTTACAAAAGCGAGGACGGTGTCGCCAGATTTGATAGGTCCATCGGCCAAGATTGGCTCTGTCAACATCGCAGTAATTTCAGTGGCCGTCGTCAACTTGGTGCGAGTACGGCCTGGTTCACCATGAATACCAATGCCGATTTCTATCTCATCGTCACCGAGTTCAAACGTTGGTTTTCCAGCCGCTGGAACTGTACAGGAAGTAAGCGCCATACCCATCGAACGACCTTGATCATTGACTTTCTCGGCGATCCGCTTACACTCGGCAAGATTCATGCCATTCTCTGCTGCAGCACCAACGATCTTTTCGAGTAAGACAGTTACTCCAACGCCTCGACGCCCAGCGGTGTATAAACTGTCCTTAACAGCAACATCATCATTGGTAACCACTGCCGCAACTTCAATACCTTCAGCAGCAGCAAGTTCAGCAGCCATCTCGAAGTTCATAACATCGCCTGTGTAATTTTTGACAATGTGGAGCACACCAGCCCCACCATTGACTGCTTTGGTGGCAGCGAGCATTTGATCGGGGACAGGAGAGGTAAATACGGCACCAGGACAGGCGGCATCCAGCATACCTCGACCAACGAAGCCACCATGCATTGGTTCGTGACCACTCCCACCACCAGAGATGATACCGACTTTACCCTGTACTGGCGCATCTGCTCGAGTGATATAGTCTGGGTCGTAGTACACATTAATCAAGTCAGCGTGAGCAAGCGCCATACCGGCCAGTTCATCTTTGACAACATTTTCCGGGGTATTGATCAACTTTTTCATACACACCTCCTTGCCTGTGACACAACGTTTCTCATATCGCGTGTCAGGATTAGCAACTAGTTATATACCGACAGCTATGGCTACAATAGCAGCAATTACGCCACCAATGAACGGGCCAACAACAGGAATCCACGAGTACGACCAGTCTGAGCCACCCTTACCGGCAATTGGCAGAATGAGATGGGCAATACGTGGGCCCAGATCACGAGCAGGGTTAATAGCATAGCCAGTGGGGCCACCAAGACTCAGACCAATACCCCAAACAAGGGCTGCCACAATCAGAGCTCCAAGACCAGCTACAGGACCGTCAGGACCAGCTGCAGGACCTATTGAGAGAATAACAAAGACTAAGACGAATGTACCGATAATCTCGCTGATAAGATTCGTGCCTGTATTGCGAATAGCTGGTCCTGTACTAAAACAACCCAACTTCGCACCGGCATCTGAGGTCTCAGACCAATGAGGAAGATAATGAAGCCAGACAAGCGTTGCACCAATGATAGCACCGATCATCTGAGCAACCATGTGAAGAATTCCAGTTACTGGATCATAGCCACCACGCACCATCACTGCCAAAGTTACCGCAGGATTGATATCTGCACCGGGGCTGCCAAGCGCCTGTGCTACGAAAACACCACTCATCACCGCGAAAGCCCAACCTGTCGTAATAACAATCCATCCCGCGTTCTGTGCTTTTGACTTGTTAAGTAGTACACCGGCGACGACGCCGTTACCTAAAAGTACCAAAATCATAGTCCCAAATAGTTCACCCAAAAATGTCTCTGGCACCTTTTTGCCTCCTTGCTGATATGTAATTGTGGTCACTACAAGTACGTAGTTGATATACGAATGAGGACAGTTGAGATACAAGAAAATAGCGTCGTTTGCTGATACTACTGAAACACAAAATATACTTTACATCTTGCTCGATTGAGTTGTACTATCACACGAAATCTATATCGAAATGTCTCTATATTTGTCAGTAGTGCTGTGGCGCTATCTGCACACCCTTACCACATAATCGTGGCTAAATAGAATGTACTTGATGCGGTGGACACTCCTTTCATCAACAGTGTTAGAGAAAACACATAATAATATGTATGTAAATTTGAAAGAATGCACTATCAAGCAGAGAGACATACAATAATAGACCGACAATAGAGCAATGATACTCTCAATCAATTAGAGTGAGAATAATAGATATTCTTACAAATCTCTATACCTTGTCGGAATACAGATATATCTTAGAAATGCTTTCATGTGTCTTTGTATATTGTTCTGAGAGCGATATATCTATACTAACATAGCTCCTACGAAAGTCAAGTTCTTGCATACCTCGCTCTGAAACAAAGTTGTTCTAAATTTGAAACAATTTATCTCAGTATATGTTGCATATTTGAAACATATACGACAACTATTCATATTCTATGATCGCCAGAATTGCTCCTTCTGAATTCCATAAAGCTTCATTTTGCGCCAGAGTGTCGCCCGACTCACCCCAAGACGTTGAGCAGTACGACCGAGATGACCAGCCGTTTCACGTCCCGCTCGCAAAATGGCGTCCCGCTCTGCTATAGCATGCCGATCATACAATCGCTGCGGGGGGGAGGTCACATCAGATGTGGTCGTCGTGGGGGATACATGCTGTACAATCGCAGAAGGTAAATCAGTGAGTAGTAGAATGTGTTTTTCTGTCATGTGGAGTAAACGTTCAATGGTAGTTTCCAGTTCACGTACATTGCCAGGCCAGGGATACGCGACTAATGCAGCTAAGGCTTCCGGTGCCAGAATGACCTGTTTCCCCAGGTGTTGATTCATATTGGAAAGTAACCGATCAATGATCATCAAAACATCATTTCCGCGCATACGTAACGGAGGGATATGAATGGACAATACACTCAATCGATAAAAGAGATCAGCACGAAAACGACCTTCTGTTACATCAATGTGGAGATCGTGATCGGTAGTCACAACAATCCGGACATCAAGCGGGATCACACGTTGCCCACCCATTCGTATAAGACTCTGTGTTTCAATCGCTCGCAAGAGGCTTGTTTGAGCCTCAACAGTCAATTCAGATACTTCTTCGAGGATAAGTGTGCCACCCAGCGCAAGCTCTAATTTGCCAGGGCGACCTTCCGTATTGTATGCATCTTGCTTCCGCTCATACCCAAGCAGTTCATCCAGCAATAATGTACGGGGCACCGCCGCACAATTGAAAACCACGAATGGTTCGTTAGCACGTATTCCACCATTATGGATCGCATGAGCACAAAGTTCTTTCCCAACGCCTACTTCTCCTTGAATGAGGACGGGCGTAACTGACTTGGCCGCGATGCGAGACTGACGCACCACAGTCTGCATCGCAGAACTCTCACCTATGAGATCATCAAATGTAAAACGGGCTTGGGCGCCAACTACCTGCTGTACAAGACGCTGAACGGTTTGGGGTGAGCGGATGGTTATTAAAGCTCCCAAATAACGGCGTCCCCGATCCCAGATGGGGTGTGCACTGCACATAACAGCTATCGGTCCTTTACGCCCATGAAACACCAATTCCTGATCCGCAAGTTCGCGGCGTTGTTCTAACGCCATGTCGAGTTGATGTGGTACTTCTATAAGCGTATCAAGCGCACGGCCTGCCGCACTACGGGGTGACAAAGATAACAAATGACCTGCACGTGAATTTATCTTGCGTAGTCGGAGTTGCACATCCAGCACGATCATGCCCTCGCTCATTGCTTCGATGGCTGCATTGAGCTCCGATAAATGATCGTTTACTTCAGACAACAAAAGATTGTTCCGGGCTTGTGTCTGAATGGCTTGTGCTGTTGCAATAACCATCCCCAGCGTATGTTGATGAGCACTGTCCTCAGGTCCCAATACACCAATAGCCCCAACGGCCTGCCCCTGAACATCGAAGAGTGGTGCAGCAGAACAAGCAAACTGATGATACACAGCGCAATAATGTTCTGCGCCTCGTGTCTGACAGGGGATTGCATCGTGTAGTGTAAGATTTACAGCCAGTGTTCCAACGTCTTGCTCGCACCACAGTGACCCAGTTCCTAGTCCTAAGTGATCGATAGACTCCTGAATATCTGAGTCACCAATCAGCTCCACGAGCACAAGATCTGTGTCAAATAAGAGTACCGCAAAACCAGAACCTTCGACAAACTGATATAAGTCTTCCATAAAAGGTCTTGCAAGCGCCAATAAGTCTTCCTGGACAATAGTGCGTGCAGAGACATGTTCTTGGTTGACAGGCACCGATTTGTACGGATCGAGATTCGATGCGGCACAACGCCTCCATGAGCGTAGGACCGGAAGCGATACCAGTGCTTCATCGCACCAACCATGGGTAGTAAAGTTATACCAGGCTTGCTGAACAGTTTGAGAGGATATCATCATATCTATTAGAGAGCACACCTACAATGAGCAACAAATCCAGATCTCTATGTTCTCGGAGCTTTATGGTATGGTAATATACCAATTATATATTAACACACTATTCCGTATCAAAAATATATATATGCCTGAGAAAAATCAACGATAGCAAAAGACCCATAATTGGTATTCAAATAGAGAGTAATACATACATTTTACTCTATCAGGAGAGGATCAACAGCCTACTGTACAATAGAGTATCTAAATCCGTAAAGATCGCTTGTGTAAAATCTACGGCACTTGGATAATCTTTTTGCATATTATTCTCGCATTTTTATGGTATGATACACAATTATGCCACTGATACCAAATTGAAAGTAGTGGTGTGTTATCAATAAGGACACATAGCAAAAAGGATGTGACCATGGCCGCTACACGTATCCTTGTTGCCGAAGACAACGACCTCGTGGCTTTAACGCTTGAAGAACAGCTTAAGGGTTTAGGGTATGATGTTATCGCGATTGCCCGTACCGGCACAGAAGCGGTTGATCTAGCCTCTCGTCTCAATCCTGATCTTGTTATCATGGACATTCGTATGCCTGAGATTGAAGGGACAGAAGCCGCTGCTCGCATTAACCATAACCAACGAACTCCTATTATCATGCTCACAGCGTATACCGATCGGGATACTATTCGTCGTGCAGAGGCTGCCGGTGCGCTCGGATATCTTGTCAAGCCAGTAAACGAAACTGAACTCACCCCTGCTATAAATATTGCTATGGCTCGTTTTAAAGATATCGAGTCACTGCGACAACAAGTCGGAGAATTAGAAGATTCCTTAGAAGCTCGTAAGTTGATTGAGCGAGCCAAGGGAATCCTGATGCAGCGACTTGGTCTAAGTGAACGCGATGCATATGAGCGATTACGCCACCGCGCACGTGACAAACGTGCGAAAATGAGAGATATCGCTCAGGCGATTATTGAAGCAGAAGAGCTACTAGGCAACTAAAAAACTACTCAGCTTCTACAACCGACCCAGGTATGAGCTTCTCAAGAGAGAAGCTTTTTCTTGCTCTTCACCAATATACCTTGTAATAAAGCTATCTCAATAGATGCTCTGATTGATGATGAAGAGACAACGATAGAGACAATAGATGATGGATCAAAATGATGTTATCTGGCGTGGATGCATATTCGCCAATGTGTTTAACCCAAGTATGTTACGAACAACTTGCGCCACTTCACGCAGATCGAGTGGTTTGGCAAGATATTCCTGCACCGTGAAATCACGCATTTGTGAGCGGAGATGCGGTGTATCATACGCAGTTAAAATAAGCACAGGAATGTGTTGGTAGTCAAGACGCAATGTTTTGAGCGCCTTTGACAAGGTACGTCCTTGGGGACCAGGATCAACGATCACAAGATCGACACGTCCCTGAGCACAATACTCACACATAACATCAAACGATGGCATAACTACAACTTCAGCGTCCTCTTGCAACAAACCCTGTAAGCCACGTTGGGTGATCCAAGCAGCAGTTGAGTCTTTATCTAGGATTGCTATTTGATGTAGGACCATGGATTCTCCTGCACATCCCATTACAATCGTTGATATGCGCGAATACATCCTAACAGGGAAGTTGTAATGATGGTCAGGCGAAGTAACAACACTGCGTAGTGATCTGACAACTAAATCAAAAGAGAGGAGTAGCAAGGAGATTAGTGAGAATGATATTGTATGTGGCGAACCATACCACGGGGAGAGCGCCAGTACGCTGTCGTGACAATAATGTAAGATTTGCCTATCGATGTGTGTAGTGGGATGTCAACAAACAACTGTTTTCCGCCAATAGTTGCGCTTCCTTTACTTCTATCGTTTTCAATTATATCAATGATAACGCTGACAGGTGGCATTCCCTGGGTATATGTAATTGCGATACTGGCAGTAGGTAAGTTGTCAGATGTTATCGATGTAATGATTGCACGTTGAATATGCGCCTGTCGAGTCAGCCCATATACAGCAAATCCTCCACCAAATAGTCCACCTGCTATCAAAGCCCACCTCAATCTACTCATAACGAAAACCTCATCTAGATGGTGCTTGCTGCCTGATCAGGGCAAAGCATAGAGGCGTTGATACGTCCCATAGTATCCATAGACCAGTCTAACATAGTGGCGTGTTTCACCATAATCGATTGACTCGGTAAAGAGATCTGGGTCAGCTACTGTGGTTCCACCAGCCCAACGTTGGGCATTGCCCGGACCACCATTGTAGGCTGAGAGCGCCGCCTGAATACTCCCATTCATCGTTGCAACTTGGTAACTAAAATAAAATGTGCCAAAACGGATACTGACTGCCAGGCGATACAGATCGCTTTCTTGAAAATCACCAACATTTAGGTTCTGGGCAATTCCCTGACCAGTGGCAGGCATAACCTGAGCTAATCCACGTGCACCAACCCATGAAGTGGCACCAGGATTGAATAAACTTTCCTGTCGCATTAAGGCATATATCACACGCGGATCAACATCGAATTCACGCGCTTGTTCGAGCGCAACAGTGCTATATGGCACAGGAAAGAGTAAACGCTTAAGCGCCTGGGGAACTGGCGGGGCATCATCTGGAGCCAGAGTCAGCAACTCCTCGGTGGTCTTCAACGCGATATATGGCACTTCCTGCTCGTAGGCTGCACGTGCGACCTGATACAGGCTGGCCGGATCATCACGCCAAAGTGTACGGGCCTCGTTCCATTCGGCAATAGCCTCTGGTTGCAGCCCAACTTCAACCAGCAACGACGCACGTAACACGGTATTGTGTTGCGGGACAGCCTCAGAGCTATCTGTTGGACTTGACCAAGAGGCGAGCCATGTTTCTGCTGCTTGCCACTCTGCATCGGTGATGGGCGAACCAAGAACAACCTTTCCCTCAGGTTCCAGGCCAAGTTCCTCTGCCGCACGTGCCCCATAATATGAGTCAGGTGCGGCATCAATGGACCGCTGCATCAGCGCTTGCACCACATCTGACTGTCCGGTCTCTTGAGCAACACGTGCAGCCCAAAATGCTCCTTGCGCCGCAAAAGACCCGGTAGCTCCTTCGCTCAACAATGTCCATGCTTCCTGTGCTTCACCGTTACGACCACTGTTGTAAAAATGCCACCCTGCACTGTACAACACATTGTGTGCCTGTTCACTGGTTGGATAACGTCGCCCAAGATCGAGCCGTTGCTGAAACGCACCTTCAACATCACCCAGGCGCTCTTGTAGAATGCTTACTCTTTGGAGTGCTTCAGGAGCAAGGGGATCATCAGGATACGTCTCGGCAAATGTGCGATACCCCTCGATAGCGACTTCTGTCTCACCACTCTGCCCACGAGTCTGAATCCAATCAAGCTCTGCCTGTCGGCCAGTAGCACTTTCAGGCACCTCGGCGCTAATAGCGGCCAGCGCCTCTAACGCACCAGCAAAATCACCATTCGAACGTAGTGCAAGTGCACGCAGACGACGCAACTCAAATACCGCATCTCCCTCAGCATTCACAACGGCCGTATCGTAGTAGGGAATAGCAGCCTCATATTGCCCGTGCACATCATAAACACGTGCTATAATAGCGGGCGACAACGTACTCTGCGGGTTAACCACCAATTGTGATACAGCATCGAGTGCCTGAGGCGTCTCAGGCACTTGCTCTGCCAGTTCTTGTTGCCAGCCACGTGCTTGATCCACAGCCCCCTGCTGATTTGCATGGGCAATAGCCTCTGCCAGAATACGCGTTCGGTATTGTGAAAATTCAGCTAGTTCAAGCAATTGTGTATATAAATCCAGAATAAGGTCATTTTGCCCTAATTCACGACGCAGAGCAATGGCTTTTTCGTATGAGCCAGCCCGATCCCCTCGGGCAATATCTGTTTGTGCCACGGCTTCATACGCTTCAGCAGCCAGTGACAACTCACCAATGGCCTGGAGTTGTGCGGCCTTTCGCATTTGTGCGTAGGGGGCTAGTGGTGTTCCTAATACCATATATTCTTCATACAAAGTAATGGCTTCCATATGAGCACCAGCCTCTTCACGGCAACGTGCAAGCCAGAACAATGCCCGCGCATAGAGATCATCTTGGGG
>JBCDFA010000022.1:0-43349 GCA_039178835.1 Chloroflexota bacterium | reverse complement strand
TGAGACTACCTCCATAGTAGTAGCACAGCCCCCGAACCCACGTATCGTGCATGTGGAGCCGTATAGATCCAGGTGGAGTGTGTGAGATGTATGACACGACAAAGTCCAGACATGTGCGACACAAGCTATGGCTTAGTCTGCCACGGTGACAAAGTACTGCTGATAGGCTAAGGAGAGCTAGCTGTCCTTAGATGTGGAAAAGCGTTCTCCGACAGCATGGCCACGTGTCTCCCTCTGTAAAATGTTCCCCTCATGCGCCGCTATTACACGCTTTCGTTTATGCAGGAATCCGTTCCATTACTACTCATGGCCCTATATGGTGTTATTCGATATGAAATTCTCATACAGATAGCGTGATACCAGCAGATACTATGTTACCACTCTAGCTATTCTACCAAATTTTACTTTTTTGGTTCAATTTCATTATTGACTTTCTTCTATTTATAGTATATTATCAGCCAGTAACTAACCACTGTTTTGCAAAGTAAATAAAAAAGAGCAATAATTTTAATTTCTATTAACTACCATGTTGCTTTTGAAGGGTTCTCTATGCTGTAGGGCTTGTGTTGTGATGTAGCACAACTGTCACGGTTGGAAGGTATACAATGTTGTTCACCCCAATATAACTCAATGGTTCAAGGACACAACTAAATATACTATAACCTGACTTAGCATAGTGCTTGGGAATGAATTTTACCGTTTGCAAACTAATTCCTATTCTTTTCGTTTGCTCTTTGGTGGTGTAATTCAGCGCAGGACCTTCTTGTCAGTGCGATCACTTCGCGCTGATAGGATCTTGTTGTCTTGGAGTATATCTGTGTTTTAGCACGTCTGCAGGGAAGACACAGGTTGCTCTAAAAATATATCAATTGGAGGATGTATGGTTACAAGCGGGTCGGTTCCGACTCTTACATACAGTACGTTGGTGGATGTTTTAGAGACAAGACTCCAGGAAACCCCCGATCAAGTGGCGTACACGTTCTTACGCTCAGGCAACAACACTCCTGATCGAATCACTTATCGCCAGTTGGCACACCAAGTTCACGCACTTAGTGTTGTCTTGCACCATCACCAGAGTGTAGGACAACGCGTGTTATTGCTTTTGCCATCAGGGTTACCGTATATAATAGCATATCTTAGTTGTCTCTCTATAGGAGCTGTTGCTGTCCCGGCTTATCCGCCACATTCAGTGCGTTCACTACCACGTATACAAAGTATCGTTGCCGATTCGCAAGCTAGTATAGTTCTCACCACAGAGCATGTGTGGCACAAGATCCAACAGTGGCGGGAGCACATCCCAGATTTGACAGATTTGACTTGGCTTACTGTTGACACATTTGATGAGACACTATCAACTGAGTTGGTCAAACCTGTTATCGAACGTACAACACTTGCCTTCTTGCAATATACCTCAGGTTCTACATCCCTTCCTAAAGGCGTTATGGTGAGCCATGAGAATCTCTTACACAACCTCTCTATGATGTACACCCACTGGAAGTTAGATATGCAGGAACATCCGGTTGGTGTATCTTGGCTTCCTATCTTTCACGATATGGGACTCATTGCTGGTATGTTACTTCCACTTTATGGAGGATTTCCCGCTTTCTTCATGGCCCCCACTGACTTTATCCATCGGCCGCTCTGTTGGCTCCAGGCACTGTCTGAATATCGTGGGACTTATAGTTGTGCTCCAAACTTTGCGTATGAACTCTGTGTACGACGCGTCAATGATGCAGATATTGCAACCCTTGATCTCCAGCACTGGCGAGTTGCCCTGAATGGTGCAGAACCCATACAAGCCCGAACGTTAGAACGTTTTACCGAAAAATTTGCTGTGTGTGGCTTTCAGCCACAACACTTTCTCGCTGGCTATGGTTTGGCAGAAGCAACGCTTATGGTGTCATGTGGCAATCCCGTCACATCGCCCAGCGTTAAAACAGTTAGTCGGGATCATCTCACACAACATGTTGTCAAGGAAGTTGCTGAAAACGACCATAGGCCGGTACAGGAACTTATTAGTTGTGGTCCCCCCTCTGGCGAACAGAAGGTGCTGATTGTTCATCCCGAAACCTGCGAACCTTGTTCATCGCATGAAGTGGGCGAAATCTGGGTTGCTGGGCCGAGTGTTGCCCAGGGGTACTGGCAAAATCCCACAGAGACCACAGAGACATTTCAGGCCTATGTTGCCAACGGCGAGGGGCCTTTTCTCCGCACCGGTGACTTAGGTGTGTTACTTGAGGACGAACTCTATCTGATGGGTCGTTTGAAAGATTTGATTATCATTGGTGGACGCAATTATTATCCACAAGACATCGAAATGACCGTTGAACAGAGCCATGATGCCATTCGTTTGGGAGGATGTGCTTCATTCTCCGTCACAACCGAATATCAAGAACGTCTGGTCATATTGGCAGAAGTCAGTCATCGATATAAACCGATACAGAGACATCAGACCTCTCCGCAGGTACCAAGCCATTACATCAAAGTCCCTGAACAAGAACTCATACAAACGATTCGTAGGGCAATTGTTGACACGTATGATGTGCCTATCTGGAAAGTAGTCCTTCTCAAAGCGGGGTCGGTATGTAAAACGTCAAGTGGCAAGATTCAGCGTCGAGCCTGTCAAGCTGCTTTCTTAGCGGGTAACTTAAAGTTATGGGATAGTTAGAGTATCTTTGTGGAGGGGTCAGTAATGTATACAGCAATGCACCATTGCGAGCAGCCGTCACTCCCATCCAGGGATTCGATATGTGTATGGTTAATACACAAATTGTCAGAATATCTCCAGATCGAATCAGCCGAGATCGATATCCATACTCCGTTTGCAGCCTATGGACTTGCATCGCTTGACGCGGTTAGCCTGGTAGGAGAACTAGAAGATTGGTTAGGCAGTCATCTCTCAGTGACACTTTTTTATGATTATCCAACCATTGATCAACTTGCGTCTACGCTTGTCAGTCCTCCCACTTCCGCCACGACCCGACCCGCTGGAACCACCTCACCATTACACGTGCAAGAAGCCATTGCCATTATTGGGATTGGTTGTCGTTTCCCTGCTTCCGCAAATGACCCAAACGCATTCTGGCACTTCTTGGCTGAGGGTAAATGCGCAACCACACTCATACCTGGAGAACGCTGGAAGAATGATACCTTTTATGATCCAGATCCGACTGCTGCAGGAAAGATGTACACACGTTTCGGCAACTTTCTGGATGATCTGAACCACTTTGATGCCCATTTCTTTGGTATTTCCCCCCATGAGGCTGAACGTATGGACCCACAGCAACGCCTGCTTGCAGAGGTGACGTGGGAGGCATTAGAGCATGCTGGTATTGCGATTGATACCTTGCGTGGAAGCCAGACAGGTGTTTTTATTGGGATGATGACTTCCGGTGAGTACGCTCAGTTGCAACTGCACCACCAAGCCGATGAGGCCATCAATGATCCCTATTACAGCACTGGAAGTGCTGCAAGCATTACCTCTGGTCGTCTCTCGTATCTCATGGATTTGCAAGGCCCCAATATAACAGTTGACACGGCATGCTCTTCATCGCTTGTTGCACTCCATCTTGCCTGCCAAAGTTTACGCAATGGTGAGTGTGATTTAGCGATTGTAGGTGGCGTGAATGCAATCCTCCGACCAGAAACAATGATTAATGCATGCAAAATGGGCATGTTAGCGCCAGATGGCTATTGTAAAACCTTTGATCGCGATGCCGATGGCTTTGTTCTTGGTGAAGGGTGCGGTGTCGTCATCTTGAAGCGTTGGTCAGATGTTCAACAGCATCAGGACACCCCACTGGCGCTTATTCGCGGTTCGGCCATCAATCAGGATGGTCGCAGTAATGGTATGACTGCACCGAATCGACAAGCACAAGAACGTGTTATCCAGAGTGCACTACAACGTGCTGCTGTAGCGGCAGCAGATGTTGACTATGTGGAGGCCCATGGCTCAGGAACTGCCCTCGGTGACCCTATTGAAATTGAAGCGTTACACTCTGTGTATGGTCAGCAGCGTTTAGCAGAACACCCCCTCCATGTCGGTGCGGTCAAAACGAACATTGGTCATCTTGCAGGAGCAGCTGGTATTGCTGGTCTGATTAAGACTGTGCTTGCCTTACATAATCAAGTTATTCCTGCCCATCTCCATGTGCAAACACCCAATCCTCATGTTGATTGGGAACATATCCCTATTACGATCCCTACTACTTCCCAGTCGTGGCCTGCTCAGAATCGACCACGCTATGCCGGTATCAGTTCCTTTGGTTGGTCTGGAACCAATGCCCATGTTATTCTCGAAGAAGCTCCCCACACGAGAACACCATCAGACGAGCTAACCCAATTGCCGACATATCCAGCACACTTGCTGTTGCTTTCAGCGAAAACACCTATGGCTTTGGAAAAGGTGCAAAAGCGCCTAGACAGCTTTATTCATACGCATCCAGAGGTCTCTATCGAAGCTATTGCGCGTACTACCCAGCTTGGTCGTAGTGCCCTGAACCATCGACGAGTGATCGTTTGCTCTGACCGGGATCACGCTCTGTCGGTTATGCGTGAACGACACTTCATTGAGCGGGCAGATCGTCACGAGACAGCATCTGTGATTTTTTTCTTTCCAGGAACGGGAGCAACATCCCTTGATGTAGCACAGGAATTATATGCACAAGAGCCCCTATTTCGCGAATGTGTCGATAGGTGTTGCACCTTCCTTACATCTTGTATTGGTGACGATATTCGTCACGTGTGGGATGCGTCGATACCACCACAGATGAAACTAGCTGAGCCGGCTGTGTTTGTCCTGGATTATGCGCTAGCACACTTGTTGATGCATTGGGGTATCCATCCTCAAGCGATGTTTGGCTATGGTGTTGGCGAATATGTTGCGGCTTGTCTTGCAGGTGTGCTTGTTCTGGAAGATGCCTTGGCGCTAGTGGCTCATCGTGCAACATTGCTACAGGCACTGCCACGCGGTGATGCACTCACTGTTACACTGTCTGAACACCAGATCCAATCCTATCTTTCCGATGGTTTGCACTTGGTAGCAGTTACGACACCCACGACATGTGTCGTGGCTGGTACGCCTTCCATGATTGCACAGCTGCAACAACGCTTGACACAAGATGGGGTACGATGCGGTAGCGATGAGACGAGTCAGATATTTCGCTCACTCCTCTTGACGACGGTTGCACAAGAGTTGACTCAATATGTTGATCAGGTATCCCTTCAGCTACCTCACATTCCATATATCTCCAATGTGACTGGCACATGGATAACTGCCGAACAGGCAACAAATTCAACCTACTGGGCTGAGCATATGTGTCGCCCGCTTCGTTTTGTAGATGGCATTACCACACTCTTGAAAGATATGGCTCCTGCGCTTTTCCTTGAGGTTGGGCCCGCGAATATCCTTACACCCTGTGTGCTACAAACCGCCGCTACAAGTACATGCCCACAAGCTATCATCGATATGATAGTCTGTGGGTATGCTTACAAGGAACACCCATCACATTACACTTCACTACTGACAGCATTGGCGAACCTTTGGCTTCATGGTGTTCACATTGATTGGCAAGCAGTCCATGCAAGCCGTTCACTACAACGTATTGCCCTACCATCTTATCCCTTTGAGCATCAACGGTATTGGATTCCATCGTCAATGCATAGTATGGACACTGTTCAACTATCTTCCGCCAAAAGACGCAACATAGCTGACTGGTTCTATCGACCATCATGGCAGGAAAGTACTCGTGTTCCACCATTAGATGTGTCAAGCAGGCAACGTGCAGCACCATACCTCATCTTTATGGACGATCAGGGATTCGCCGAAAACCTCATACGGGAATTGGCACAGGCGCACATTCCACATATAGTGGTGTATGCTGGAAAGCACTACACACAACGTGACGAAATATGTTTTACAGTACGACCACAAGAACAGACGGACTATCAACAATTGTTCGAAACGCTCACATCCATGGGATGCTTCCCTGCAACAATAATTCATTGTTGGGGTGTGACCAAACGACATGTTCCTGGTTCCTGTACGCTTGAACACTTTGAACGTATGCAGGAACATTCTTTTTATAGCGTAATAGCACTTACACAAGGTTTGGTGGCAACTAATGACAGGCTGGTAGATCTGCTGCTCATTGCTAATCAGTTGCATGCGTTTGCCGATGACGACTATCCTGCCCCGGAAAAAGCGCCCCTGCTTGCAGCTTGTACTGTAATACCACAGGAACATAGCCAAATACGCTGTCGTAGCATTGATTTGTCATCAGAACAGTCAATGGATGAGTCGAGTATGTCCGAATGGGTTCTAACAGAAGGTTTTATGCCTTCCTCAGAACGTATAGTTGCCTACCGTCACGGGAAGCGCTGGCTCCAAAACGTGGCGCCGATCCCGCTTGAACAAGCAGAACCACACACCCTCCCCCTTCGCCCACATGGGGTCTATCTGATTACTGGTGGGTTAGGTGCTATTGGATTGGTACTCGCTGAGTATCTTGCACGGACGGTTCAGGCAAAAATTATCTTGCTTGGGCGTACAATGCTTCCCCCACGTGACACGTGGGAAGCATTGTTACAGGACGATGATCCGTCATCACGCACGATGGCCATTATCAACAAGCTTCAGGAAATCGAATCGTTAGGTGCTGAAGTCCTTCCGTTACAAGCAGATGTTGCTGATGCACAACAAATGCATAACGTGATCGCCAAGATCTATCAACGGTTTGGTGTCTTACATGGTGTGTTGCATGCAGCCGGTAACACCAATCCTGCTGCATTTAGCCCTATAGCACAACTTGATGCTACAACCTGTGACCTTCATTTTCGACCCAAAGTTGCCGGAACCTTGGTGCTTGAACAGGTCCTAGATGGACTAGATTTGGATTTTTGTCTTCTTTTCTCTTCCATCTCAGCATTCCTCGGTGGTCTCAACTTTGCAAGCTACGCTGCTGGCAATCTCTTCTTAGATGCGTATGTACACTATCGTAATCACTACCAAAAGGGAACGCCTTGGTGCAGTGTGAATTGGGATAGTTGGCAACTAGGTTCCGAAAAAGAGGACTCATTGCTAATGGGTAGCGCCGTTGCAGCATACGCCATGAATGAGCAAGAAGGTATCGAAGCCTTCGAACGAATCCTTGCCCAACAAACATATACCCATCTTATCAACTCCACTGGCGATCTTTCTGTACGGATGCAACAGTGGTGTCAGTTAGATACGCCTATGGATCTGGAGGACACAGCAATATCGGATATGCCAGCTCCGTTGCAAACAGGCGTAACTCGTATCACTAGTGATACAGTAGTCAACAACCAGAACTATGAACAGGTTGTAACAGAAGTTTGGAAAAAGGCGTTGGGAGTAGCGGACATTCGTCCAGATGATAACTTCTTTGATCTTGGTGGCAATTCACTTATTGGTCTACAGGTCATCGCACAACTGCAAAAAAGATTGCATCGGTCAATTCCCAATGTTGCTCTGTTTGAAGCCCCCACTATTAATGCCTTTGTAAACTACCTTCTCAGCTCATCCCCAAATGCGGCGCCACAAGCTTTATCTGCTGCATCCGACCAGCGTCGTATAAACCAGGACAAAGAAACAAGCTCTACTGATATTGCAATCATTGGTATGTCAGTCCGATTTCCTGGTGCCTCTACAGTCGATGCATTTTGGAATAACTTGCGTGATGGAGTGGAGTCTATCTCTTTCTTTAGTACAGAAGAGCTCATCGCGGCAGGTGTTGATCCTGCATCTGTCCACCTTCCACACTATATCAAAGCCCGCCCTATCCTTTCGCCAGAAGAGGTGGAGTGCTTTGACGCAACATTCTTTGATTATAGCCCACGTGAAGCTACGCTCACTGATCCTCAACATCGACTCTTTTTAGAATGTGCTTGGGAAGCCCTTGAACATGCCAGCTACAACCCTGAAACATACACGGGCTTGATTGGCGTCTATGCTGGTAATAATCTAAGCACAGCACTGCTCTCCTTGGTCCAGACCAATATGATGAAGCATACTGATGACTATCAGCTCGTGATTGGTCATGACAAGGATTCATTGACAACCACTGCCTCTTATAAGTTCAATCTCAGAGGCCCAAGCTTTGCCGTTCAGACCTTTTGTTCAACCTCATTGGTTGCGACCCATCTCGCATGTCAAAGCCTGAAAGCAGGTGAGTGTGATATTGCACTGGCAGGCGGCGTTTCACTTCGGGTCCCCACCAAGAGTGGTTACTTTTACGAAGAAGGTGGGATGGAGTCGAATGATGGTCATTGTCGTGCGTTTGATGCCCAAGCCTGTGGGACCCTCTTCGGTGATGGGGCTGGGGTGATTGTGCTCAAGCGATTGGACGATGCGGTAAAAGACGGTGATCATATTTGTGCGGTCATTAAAGGTTCGGCAATCAATAATGATGGTTCATTAAAAGTGAGTTATAGTGCACCAAGCGTTGTTGGACAAGCAGAAGTGGTTGCACGTGCCCTGGCTGCAGCGCATGTTGAGGCTGAGAGTATTGGGTTTGTCGAAGCACACGGCACCGGAACAGAACTTGGTGATCCGATTGAAGTTACCGCACTCACGCGGGCTTTTCGTCACGATACAGAGCAAAAGAACTATTGCGCGTTAGGTTCGGTGAAAACTAATATTGGTCATCTTGATCGCGCGGCAGGCATCGCTGGTCTCATTAAGGCGGTTCTAGCGCTGCAGCATCAAGCTATTCCCCCAACGCTCCATTTCCAGACACCCAATCCTGAGATTGATTTTGCCAACAGTCCCTTCTTCGTGAATACACAACTCATGCCTTGGGACACACAAACAAGTCCACGACGTGCTGGAATTAATTCACTCGGCATGGGGGGGACGAACGCGCATATAGTGCTTGAAGAAGCTCCACAGCAGCCCTGTTCGCCTGATACGCGGCCGTGGCAATTATTTTTGCTCTCGGCACGAACAAATACAGCACTAAGGCAAGCAACATGCCGTCTTGAGCACTATCTTCAACATCATAGCAAGACACCATTGGCAGATGTAGCTTACACACTTCAGGTGGGCCGCAAGCAATTTGAACACCGACGAATGTTTGTGTGCCAGAGTCAGCCAGAAGATGTGATAGAGCATCTAACCCAGGATGAATTGCATGGGGTGTTTAATCAAGTCGAAACACGGACTGATCGAAAGGTGGCTTTCCTGTTCCCTGGTGTTGGTGAACAATTTCCTGGTATGGCCTATGATTTGTATCAGACAGAGCCATCTTTTCGTGAGATCGTCGATCATTGTTGTGCGCTCTTTCATGATATTGCAGAGCAAGATCTCCAAACGCTCCTTTTCGCCACGCCACAATCTGCACAACCATCACCTCGAAGCCTCCGTGCTCTACTGGGCCGTCATGGCACCAATAGCGAAGATTCGGCACCACAAGGACCTCCGCATCCGCTGACGAATACAGCCATTGCCCAGCCAGCGGTATTCATCATCGAGTATGCTTTAGCTCGATTGTTAATTCAGTGGGGCATTGTGCCACAAGCAATGCTCGGCTATAGCTTAGGAGAATACGTTGCGGCAACACTGGCTGGAGTCTTTTCATTACAGGATGCCATGACCTTAGTGGTTCAACGAGCACGTTTGATCGACTCACTGACAGCAGGCGCCATGACGACTGTTTTTCTCTCAGCGCAAGCAGTCCAACCATACCTTAACGACCAAGTTCAGCTTGCAGTTATCAATGGTCCTACCACATGCGTGTTATCGGGGACCATTGAGGCAATCAATCAGATAGAGCTGTGCCTAGATAAGGATGAGATTGCCTATCGTCGTATCGAAACGACCCATGCCTTTCATTCCGCTACGCTTGTACCACTTAAGGAACGTTTGACTCAATTGGTGAGTACATTGACCTTACACCCCCCTAGCATTCCCTACATTTCTAACATCAGCGGTACATGGATTACTGATGAGCAAGCTAGTGATCCCGCATATTGGGCGAAGCATATGTGTCAGACTGTTTGTTTTGGTGATGGGATTGAACAACTCTTACAACAGAAAGCTACATTACTTGTAGAAGTCGGGATCGGACAAACACTTGGGTCTTTCGTACGACAACACAGTGCCTGTTCACAAGAGCGTATGGCAGAAATATTTGCTACACAACCATCACGCTATGACCAACAGAATGGGCATTCCTTGCTCCTCACAACCATTGGTAAGTTGTGGTTATCGGGAGTTACTATTGATTGGTGCGGATACTACAGGCATGAAAAGCGACTCCGTGTACCTTTACCAACTTACCCCTTTGAGCGGCAGCGCTACTGGATTGCCATCGAGGATTGGCGAAAAGAGTTACAACTAGAGACCCCCACATCTCCCGAAATCACAACCCTTAATGAACAAGCACGTATCCAGAATATGGCTGATTGGTTCTCGGTCCAGACCTGGAAACAACTGCCTCCCTCCATTGGAGTGCTTGATAAGCCATCACCAGACCATTGGTTACTCTTCCTTGATCAACATAGTATTGGTAGTGCCATTGCTCGTAAGTTACGTGGACAGGGGCATCGGGTCACGGTGGTATTGCCAGGAAATGCGTTTGGACAAGAAGGTGAAGCTTGTTATACCTTATCGCCAACGAAACGAGATCAGTATCACTTGCTCCTACAAACGTTGGCTGAGCAAGCTGGCCTACCATCGCATATTGTTCATCTTTGGTCGATCACCTCGCCAACAGTACCAATCCAATATGATTTGGATCACGGTTTCTATAGTTTGTTGGCTCTGACACAAGTATTCGCAGAGTTGGATCATGAACATCGCACCATGAGTGTGATAACGACAGGCATTTATGATGTATTGGGACATGAGCACCTTTGCCCAGCACACGCCACCCTGATTGGTCCTTGTCGGGTCATCCCTCAGGAGTGCGCTAATCTTTCCTGTCGTTTGATAGAACTGATACATGCTGACACAGCACCTACTGAACACGTATTGGATCTTCTTACCACGGAGCTCTTGCGGAAGGACAGCGAACCAGTCGTGGCTATACGTGGACAGCACCGTTGGGTGCCAATGCAGGAATCATGTCGTATCGAAGTACCCCCCTCCCAACACGTCCCACTCCGCAACGAGGGCGTGTATCTTATCACTGGTGGGCTTGGAGGCATTGGTCTTGCACTTGCCGAGCATCTTGCACATACCAAGCAGGCACGTCTGGTATTAACATCACGCACTGGACTACCGGATCGTGCACAATGGCCAGCACTGTTACACGAACATCCTGAGTCTTCACGGCTCACGCAGCAGATTCGTGCCATTATGCACATGGAAGCACAGGGCGCCCAGGTTTTGGTTATGGATGCGGATGTGACAGATGAAGTGAGAATGTGCGAAGTAATCGAGCAAATCGTCCGTACTTTTGGTAATCTACATGGTGTCCTACACACAGCTGGCGTTCCTGGTAAAGGATTAATACAACTAAAGACACCAGCGATGGCGGCAAGTGTCTTAGCAGCGAAAGTGCAAGGGACATTAGTACTTGAGCGTGTGCTGGCCACTCAAGAGTTGGACTTCCTTATACTCTTCTCGTCCATTACTGCACTCACTGGCGGCCCTGGCCAAGTGGACTATTGTGCTGCTAATGCGTTTCTTGATACCTATGCTCGATGTCACCACCATCGGCATGGTGTGACTATGTCTATCAACTGGAGTGAATGGCAATGGAATGCATGGGAAGAAGGATTGGCAGGCTATGGCGAAACCATGCGTCATTTCTTTGAGGAGAATCGTCGCAAATTTGGTATTACATCTAATGAGGGGGCTGCTGTTGTTGAACGTTTACTTACCTTCCCACTACCACAGGTTGTGGTATCTACGCAGGATTTTCAGGCATTACTCGATCTGAGTCACAATCTCACTGCAACAACGATATTCCGACAAGAGCCATCTACTACCACTCCGGTAATTCAAGTAGAGCGCACGTTGAACACGACATATGTGGCACCGCGTAATGAACTGGAGCGCAACATTGCGCATATGTGGGAGGAGATACTTGGTGTTGCCACAGTGGGTATTCATGACAATTTCTTTGATATGGGAGGTAATTCACTCATTGGTATTCAATTAATTGTTCGTATGCGAAAAGCATTTAAGTACGATACATTACCAAACTATATGCTGTATGAAGCGCCATCTGTTGCTGCTATGGCACAGTATCTTTCACAGAACGAGCAGGAAGCAGACCAGGTAGAGGCGGTAGATGAGCGGAGTCACAAACGACGGACGAACCTTAAAAAGCGTATGCGTGAGCGTGTCAAGTAAGGAAAGCTTTATGGAGAATTTGAACGATCACACCGCTTCGTATGATACCGCGATAGCCATTATTGGAATGGCTGGGCGCTTCCCAGGTGCCCACAGTGTCAACGAGTTCTGGCAGAATCTTATACATGGTCGTATCGCTATTCGGACCTTTGCAGATGAAGAGTTGTTGCAAGCTGGCGTTGATCCAACACTGCTCAAGTTACCAAACTATGTCAAAGCAGGATCAATACTTGATGATATTGATCGATTTGATGCTTCGTTCTTCCAGTTTAGTCCCCGTGAAGCGGAGATCATGGATCCGCAGCACCGTTTGTTCTTGGAATGTGCCTATCAAGCACTGCAAGATGCGGCATATGATCCCGAAACCTACACCGGTCTTATGGGTGTTTTTGCGGGCTCGGCAATCAGCACGTATTTGCTTAACAACGTAGCAGCAAAAGACGATTTTCTTGATGAGATGGGGCGTGTTCAGGTTTCTATTGGCAATGACCGCGACTCTCTGGCCAATACGATTTCTTATAAATTAAATCTACGGGGGCCTAGTTTTGCTGTTCAAACCTTTTGCTCGACCTCATTAGTAGCAGCCCATCTTGCTTGTCAAAGTCTCCTCAATTACGAATGTGATATTGCTTTGACCGGTGGCGTAGCAATTGAAGTCCCCCAAATGAAAGGATATCTGTATGAAGAAGGTGGTATATTGTCGCCTGATGGCCAATGCCGAACCTTCGATGAGGCAGGACGTGGCAGTGTGATGGGGAATGGACTAGGTGTGATCGCCCTCAAACGCCTTGAAGAAGCATGTGAAGATGGAGACCAGATCTATGCTGTCATTCTGGGATCACACACTAACAACGATGGGAATCTCCGTGTCAGTTATACGGCACCAGGATTAGACGGGCAATCGATGGTTATCGCTCAAGCCATGAGTAATGCTGGAGTGGATGCCGAGACGATATCCTATATCGAGGCACACGGAACGGCAACGATGCTTGGAGATGCCGTCGAACTTGCCGCAATGAAAAAAGCCTTTGGGATGCGCACTCAGAAAAAACAATTCTGTGCTATTGGTTCTGTCAAACCCAATATTGGTCATCTGGACCGTGCGTCAGGTGTCACTGGTCTGATCAAAACGGCGCTTGCGTTGCAACATCGCCAAATTCCGCCGAGCTTGCATTTTACACAGGCCCACGACGATGTTGAGCTTGATAAAAGCCCATTTTATGTGAATACACAGCTAAGTGACTGGACAACACAAGATGTTCCACGACGAGCAGGTGTTAGTTCATTTGGACTCGGCGGGAGTAATGCCCATGTGGTTCTCGAAGAGTGTCCTGAACTACCACCATCCAATCAGGCGTGTCCATGGCAACTCTTGGTTGTCTCAGCCAAAACTGCAACAGCGTTGGATCGAGCAATGGCTGATCTACAGACACACCTACAACAGCACGAAGATAGTAACTTTGCTGATGTTGCTTACACCCTTCAGGTTGGACGTACAGCATTCAACCACCGCCATTTCGTGGTATGCCACAATCTGGCCGACGCCATCACACGCTTAACCTCGCATCGGCAAGAGCAGATTACCTATCAGCCCCAGCGTGATCGCGCCATTGTGTTCAGGTCTTCAGGAACTTGGTGTACTACCCACTCGGCCCCACTCCTCTACAAACTCTATCAGGAAGAAGAGCGCTTTCGCCAAGTTGTGGATGATTGCTATCAAACCATATCCCAATGGTCTGCATCTGAAGCACAATACTTGCTTTCCATAGTAACCAACGCAGATGCACATGAAGGAATGGATGCGAATCAACAAGCAATAGCCACCTTTGTGTTTGAGTATGCAATGGGTCAGGTATGGTTGTGTTGGGGGGTCAACCCAGCCTATATTTATGGGAGCGTAAACGGTCTTTGTAGTGCATTGGCACTGGCTGGCATACTCGGCTTGAATGATGCTCTCAAACTGTGCATTGCACAGTCGCAAGTGCACCATAACAATGCGACCAGCGAAGCACTAATTGATCTTATTCAACACATGACATGGCATAAGCCAGATATTCCCTTTATTGCTCCTCTCACGGGAACAAGTATCACAGAGGAAACCGTGTTGGATCACGCCTTCTGGTTACGTCAGTTGATGACATCAAGTGATAATCCTATTGCCCTGGAGGAATTACCACAGGAATTACCGCCCATACTGCTGGATCTGGGAGGCAATTTATCCTCCGCAAAACCTGTTGCCGATAATGATAGTGCTATTGCTACGTTCGCAGAACCAGAACACATCGATTCAGTGCGGGAGCGGCTTCTGACAGTTCTTGGTCAACTGTGGCTTGCCGGAACAACGATTGATTGGCATAAACACTATGTTGGGCAACGCCGCCTCCGCATCTCCTTGCCTACTTACCCCTTTGAGCGTGAATCGTACTGGTTAGAATGGCGTGATGATACAAGCCCTTCTGTTGCAATGCCATCCGGAAAAAAGCCGGACATTGCAGACTGGTTTTATCAACCAGTTTGGCACAGATCTCCATTACCACCCTTAACAGACCAACTACGACAGTGTTGGTGGATCTTTGAAGATAGTCAGGGACTTGGTGCAGACCTCGCGCAACGATTAGAAACACTGGGTCATCGTGTTCTACGCATACAGTCAGGTGCTGCCTTTGCAGATATCACAGATACGCTCATACAACTATGTCCGACCGAAGCAGATGATTACCATATACTTTGTCATCGTATGCAAGAACAACAATGGTTACCTGATCGGGTTGTTCACCTATGGAATATTGAGTATACAGCAGATGAGTTACAGCCTGATCATCGTCAGATGTTTCAGGCGACTCAAGAATATGGTTTTTACAGCTTGATGAGACTGGTCCAAGCACTCAATACAATAGTACATGATGAACCTATCGAACTCCTTATCATCTCAAGTGGCATACAATCGGTAACTGGTGAAGAGCCATTAACACCAGAAAAAGCAACGTTGCTTGGAGCGTGCAAAGTCATTCCCCAAGAGAATCTGCACATGACTTGCCGAAATATTGATTTTGAGGTGCCTACTACATCAGCCAAGTACGGCACAGACGTGGTTGATAACCTCCTTGCTGAATGTCTATACGTAAACTCTGGTGATACAGTCATTGCATATCGTGAGACGGAACGTTGGACCCTCGGGTACGAATCGGTGCGATTGGAGCGCGTGGCACCACCAGAAGTCCCGTTTCGGCAGCACGGTGTGTATCTCATTACTGGTGGCCTTGGAGGCGTAGGCTTAATCTTGGCTGAACATCTTGCACGCACCTATCAAGCGACACTGATACTCACCAGTCGTACTGGATTGCCACCACGCGATCAATGGGAAGAATGGATAACGCAGCATCAAGAACACGATGAGACGAGCAACAAGCTCAATCGTTTGTTAGCTGTTGAGCAGGCCGGAGGTTATCTCCATATTTTACAAGCTGATGTTGCTGATGTACAACAGATGCGTCATGTGATGACCGATATTCAGACTCAGTTTGGAGGACTCAATGGCATCCTCCATGCGGCTGGGATTACCACTATGTCGGCGTTCAAAGCCACGCAGGATTTGACACCATCTAACTGCGACATCCATTTTCAACCCAAAGTGTATGGCTCGTATGCATTGGAAGAAGCGATAGGTGATCTACCACTGGACTTTTGCTTATTGTTCTCCTCAGTTTCTGTCGTCCTTGGGGGTATTGCATTTGCGGCCTATGTTGCAGGTAATGCCTTTATGGATGTTTTTGCTTTAAAACATCGACAAAATGCTTCGTCGCGCTGGGTATGCGTGAATTGGGATACTTGGTTTGTCAAAGAGAATCCCCATGGTGCCATCGGTGCAACTGTTGCTGACTATGTTATGTTGCCTGAAGAAGGTGTCGAAGCGCTTACACGAGTGTTAGCACAACCATCTCCTCAGATTATTAATTCAACAGGTGATCTCTATGCACGGCTGCAACAATGGGTTGTACGTGACTCAGCCCAGGAATTGACCACATCTACAGACTCATCCATCGCATCAGTAGCTGTGCAGGCGGCCACACTCACGTCTCGAGCTGATTATGAACGGATTATTTGTGATGTATGGCAACAGGTGTTGGGCGTGTCTCAGGTTAGTCTATATGACAACTTCTTTGATCTGGGGGGCAATTCATTAATTGCGATTCAGGTTATCTCCAAACTGAAAAAAGCACTCCATATGCCTATTCCTGCTGTGGCATTGTTTGAAGCACCGACAGTCCGTACATTGGTGGAATACTTACTCCCTGAGATTGACAATGGTAGAGTGGCTGAGCCAATTCTACCCCCCTCTGGTAGCAATGCAGTCCATCAGGAGTCTGTCCGAGAAGATATTGCCATCATTGGCATGACAGGGCGTTTTCCCGGTGCGTCCAACGTTGAAGCTTTCTGGCAGAATCTGCGTAGCGGAGTAGAGTCGATCAGCTTTTTTAGTGAAGAAGAATTGATCGAGGTAGGACACGATCCCAAAGTGGTCCGTGCTCCAAACTTTGTTGGAGCACGCCCCATTTTAAGTAGCGAGGATGTCGAGACATTTGATGCCCCATTTTTTGGCTATAGTCCACGCGAAGCAGAGATAACCGATCCTCAACATCGACTATTTTTGGAATGTTGCTGGGAAGCACTCGAGACAGCTGGTTATGATCCTTCGACTTATCAGGGATCAATTGGCGTCTTTGGTGGTTCCAACATTAGCACCTATATGTTGGGGTTCATGCATGATCCGATAGTTGGCAATGTGGATGAGTACCAGATGGTCATTGGCAATGATAAAGACTCGCTCACGACAAGTGTGTCGTACAAATTCAATTTGAAAGGCCCAAGTATTGCGGTACAAACGTTTTGCTCGACATCCCTGGTAGCAGTCCATCTAGCGTGTCAACATCTCCTCAACAGAGAATGTCATATGGCATTGGCAGGAGGTGTATCGGTACGTGTACCAATGAAGGCTGGTCACCTTTACCAGGAGGGGGGTATGGAGTCACCGGATGGCCATTGCCGAACCTTTGACGCACAAGCGCACGGCAGTGTTTTTGGTGATGGTGCCGGTATTGTCGTATTGAAGCGTGTCCAGGAGGCGCTGGCCGATGGCGACACCATTCTCGCCGTCATCAAGGGATCAGCAATTAATAACGATGGTTCTTTGAAAGTGAGTTACACGGCCCCAAGTGTCGCTGGTCAAGCCGATGTGGTTGCAACCGCGCTGACCAGAGCTGATGTCCATCCTGAAACCATTAGTTATATTGAGGCCCATGGCACAGCCACGGAATTGGGTGACCCCATTGAGGTCGCCTCTCTGACCAAAGCGTTTCAAACCCAAACGAACAAAGTTGGCTATTGTGCTATTGGATCAGTGAAAACCAATATTGGACATCTTGACCGAGCTGCTGGTGTGACCGGACTGATTAAAACGGTACTTGCGCTGCAACATGGGGAGCTTCCACCACATCTTCACTTTCAAGCCCCAAACCCCGAGATTGACTTTGCACAGAGTCCTTTTTATGTCAATACTGAATTGTCGCTCTGGCAGAAGAACGGCACCCCTCGACGGGCCGGAATTAATTCACTGGGATTGGGTGGCACCAATGCCCATGTCATTGTCGAGGAGGCACCAACTCAGGAACCTTCTGGCCCTTCACGTGAATGGCAACTCATGATGGTTTCAGCACGTACTGACGCAGCTTTAGGCTATCAACAGGATCGTTTGAGTTCTTACTTGAAAGAACCTTCGGTGGACCATCTTGCCGATATTGCCCATACACTTCAGGTAGGCCGCAAGATATTTCCGCATCGCTGTGTGGTGTTATGTCAGAATGAGGCAGAGGCTGTGGCGGGATTGACCCAACCAAGTGATAAGCACATCCAACGATTTGAGCGAATTGAAACCCGTATTGACCGTCAGGTCGCCTTTCTGTTGCCTGGATTAGGTGAGCTTTACCCTGGTATTTCCAGTCATCTCTACCACCACGAAGCTATCTTTCGACAACATGTTGATCTGTGTCATGATTTCTTGTGTGCTACATATGATCTTGATGTGCACGCACTGTTGCATCTTGATCAGGGTAGCATGGAATCAAACCTCTCACAACAACAGACCCCAGATTTACGATCGCTGTTGGGTCGTGGAAACCAGCAAACTAGGATACAGAAAGATACGCCGCTGGCGCGTACTGCACTGGCCCAACCCATAGTCTTTGTGATTGAATATGCGTTAGCACAACTCCTGATTCAGTGGGGTATACGCCCACAGGCACTGTTAGGATACAGTTTGGGGGAATACGTCGCCGCTTGTCTTGCCGGAGTATTCTCACTTGAAGATGCATTACGACTAGTTGTGGGGCGTGCACGGTTAATTGATGAGATGGAGCAAGGTGCCATGCTTGCTGTGATGGTCTCAGAAGCAGTTGTGCAACCATATCTGGATGAGCAGATCAGTCTGGCCATTCAGAATAGTCCGAATACATGTGTGCTTGCTGGTCCTGTCTCTGCTATTGAACAGCTCATCGATCGTCTTAAGCAGGATGAGGTGGCATATATGCAAGTCGAAACAACACATGCATTCCATTCAACAATGTTACAGCCACTGTCTGAGGCAGTAACTCGTTTAGCATGCTCAATGACATTGCAGCCTCCCCGTATCCCCTACCTTTCGAATGTGACTGGCACATGGATTACAGAGCATGAGGCAACTGACCCAGCTTATTGGGCACATCATATGTGTGAAACCGTTCGCTTTGCCGATGGTGTTAGTCACTTACTACAAGAGACCGATCTGGTGCTGCTCGAAGTAGGCCCTGGTCAAGCCTTAAGCTCGTTTGTCCGACAACATCCTGATTGTGACCGGAGTCGTGGAGAGCAAATACTCTCGACATTGCCACCAGGAGGCACTATATCCGAACAGGCATACCTGCTGACTACCCTTGGGCGACTCTGGCTCCTTGGAGTACCTATTGATTGGACAGGATTCTATAGCTACGAGCAGCGAAAACGCATTCCGCTTCCGACCTATCCATTTGAGCGTCAACGGTATTGGCTTGAGGGGCAGCCCCGACGCCATACTGTCACCACACCTACTATAGATACATCCAGACCTGAAGAAGTGTTGTCATCGCTCAAAAAAGAAGACCTGGGTGATTGGTTCTATCTACCAGGATGGAAATATCACCCACCGAAAGTACCAGCACCATCGCAAGAGCAGGAAGGCAAGCTATGCTGGTTACTTTTTGGCGATGATCAGGGTATCAGCGAAGAGATACGACAGCAGCTGCTCAACCGCCAACATACCGTGATTACGGTAACTCCTGGGCAACGTTTTATACAACTTGCAGAGACTCACTATTGTGTACGTCCACACATACGTACAGATTATGAACAGCTTATCGATGAGATCCAGACCTATGGGAGTATGCCACATCAGGTGGTTCATTGTTGGACACTCAATCAGCCATCCAGTGACACTGAGCATCTACAGTGGGTACTTGAGTGTGGTTTTTATAGTTTGATGGCTTTGGCACAAGCACTAGGAGAACGACTTGAAGAAGAGGTATGTCGTATCACTATTCTTTCGCATGGTCTCTACAATGTCAGTGGTCAAGATAAGCTTGTCCCAGATAATGCCACACTCATTGGACCATGTAAAGTTATCCCGCAGGAATATCCAACCCTAAGTTGTAGTATTATTGACGTTCCTCATACTAAAGCGCAAAGTCGGCAAGATAAGATCCTATTGCAACAAGTGCTGGGAGAACTCCTCTCTACAGATGAAGATTCGGTGGTAGCGCTGCGATATCAGGGTCGTTGGACACCTACCTTTGAGCGATTGCCTCTTCCTGAACAACCATACGATACGAAAGTTCTTCGTGAAGGTGGTACCTACCTTATTACCGGGGGGCTTGGTGGCATTGGGTTTGCACTCGCTGCGTATCTAGCACGTACAGTGCATGCCAATATTGTCCTGACATCACGAACCGGATTACCTAGACGCGAGATGTGGGACCAACTTTCATCTGACCACCAAAACCATGAGACAATCCGTAGGCAAATAGACGAAATACACCAACTTGAAGCACTAGGGGCGCATGTCCTACCGTTAGCCGCAGATGTGGCAAATGAGAAACACATGCAAGAAGTTATACAGCGAACAAACGAGCAGTTTGGTGAGCTACACGGGGTCTTCCATGCTGCTGGTGTCCCTGGTATTGGTTTGATGCGACACAAGACACCTGATATGGCTGAAACCGTACTTGCGCCCAAAATCATGGGAACCTTGGTATTAGAACGCGTTTTACGAGGGCAACCTCTGGATTTCCTTGTGCTGTTTTCATCCATTACGGCGATGACGGGTGGCGGACCCGGACAGGTCGACTATTGTGCTGCCAATGCCTTCCTTGATACTTACGCACAAGCAACAGCACAGTTCCGTAACGTTATTGCTATCAACTGGGGTGAGTGGCAATGGAATGCCTGGGAAGAAGGACTAGCTGGATACGATAGTGATATGCAGGACTTTTTCAGAGCGAATCGGCGCGAATTTGGCATCAGTTTCGATGATGGAATGGAAGCACTACAACGTATCTTAGCTCACGATTTTCCGCAGCTTATTGTCTCGACGCAAGACTTTGCAGTGCTGGCTGAACTCAGCAAATCGTATACAGCTGCCTCGATGTTACAGAGAGCACGTGAAAGTCGTCAGACCCGAACAAAACATGAGCGGCCAGCGATGCGCAATGAGTACGCACGCCCACAGAGCGACCTGGAAAGCAAAATCGCAACTATCTGGGAGGATGTACTGAGTATTAATGGTATTGGGATACATGACAACTTCTTTGATTTAGGCGGTAACTCACTGGTGGGAATCGATCTCATTGCCCAGTTACGTCAATTGCTCCACCAACCATCATTGTTTTCTTACATTCTCTATGAGGCACCAACAATAGCAGCAATGGCACAACTGTTAGACGATAATGCGACCACAAACCATCGAGAGCAACGTCAGGAACGAAGTAGTAAACGTCGTGAAAGCCTACGAAGGCGTATGCGCCAACCACAGCGCACTGACACCTACGAGGAGAGCATATGAACCGTTTAATTATGAACGATCCTGCCTATGACTCAGCATTAGCTATCATTGGTATGTCAGGGCGATTCCCTGGTGCCAATACGATAGAGGACTTTTGGAGCAATATTATCAATGGAACGGAGTCGATCCAGTTCTTCACTGATGAAGAACTTCTTGCCGCAGGTGATAATCCAACCGTGCTCGGTGACACTGGATATGTCAAAGCAGGGGCTATTCTACAGAATATAGACCGTTTCGATGCTACCTTTTTCGGATTTACACCACGTGAAGCTGAGTGTACTGATCCTCAACATCGCTTCTTTTTGGAATGTAGTTGGGAAGCATTGGAACAAGCTGGATATATCCCTGATCGCTATGAAGGATTAATTGGGGTTTTTGCAGGGTCTGCCTTTCCGACCTATCTCCTTAATAATTTGGCAGCTGATCCTGAATTCCTCGAAATAGCAGGAAAAATCCAGGTAGCAGTAGGCAATGATCGTGACTCTCTCGCATCAAAAGTTTCTTATAAGCTCAATCTACGTGGACCAGCTATTGGGGTGCAGACTTTTTGCTCGACCTCACTAGTTGCGACCCATCTCGCCTGTCAGAGTTTATTGACGTACGAATGTGATATAGCACTGGCAGGTGGTGTAGCTATTGCTGTACCTCAGGTACGTGGATATTCTTATGAAGAAGGTGGTATTCTCTCTCCTGATGGTGTGTGTCGCACCTTTGATACCGACGCTGACGGTAGCGTGATGGGCAATGGCGTTGGCGTCGTGGCACTTAAACGCCTCAAGGAAGCGATTGAAGCAGGTGACCATATACATGCGATTGTGCGTGGCTCCGCAGTCAATAATGATGGCAGTGTACGTGTTGGATATACTGCTCCAGGCGTAGAGGGACAAAGTGAAGTCATTGCAAATGCAATTAGTAACGCTGACATACCCTTTGATAGCATTGGCTATATTGAGGCGCATGGGACGGCGACCAAGTTGGGTGATGCCATTGAATTGGCCGCTTTGATGAAAGCATTTGCTCCAGAAACGCAACAAGAGCAATTTTGTGCGCTTGGCTCAGTCAAGCCAAATATTGGTCATTTAGACCGTGCCTCTGGTGTAACGGGATTGATTAAGACCAGTCTTATGCTCCAGCATCAACAATTCCCACCTCAACTCCATTTTACAACGACCAATCAGGACACCAATCTCGATCATAGCCCATTCTATGTGAATACGCAGCAGCGTCCCTGGATTACTGATGATGCGAATCCTCGTCGGGCAGGCGTGAACTCTTTTGGACTGGGTGGTACGAATGCTCATGTCGTACTGGAAGAGGCCCCTACACGTCAAGGGGCATCGACAGCACATCCGTGGGTCGTGCTACCACTGTCTGCACGATCTACCCACGCCCTCCGACAAAGTGCCTATAATCTTGCGAACCATTTGCAGAAGCATCCCGAATTACCCCTAGCGGAGGTTGCCTATACGTTGCAGATTGGACGCACGCCCTTTAAGTATCGCCACACAGTGATCTGTGCTACACCGACAGAAGCAACCACTACCCTGTTAGCAATCGCCCAACAGCCTGAGAGTTATTCCTTTTCAGAGGCAGTTACGCAACCACCAGTAGTATTCATTCTGTCGGATATACCTGAGTCGTGGATGCCGATAACCAAAGACCTTTACGACAACGTAGAAGCATTTCGAACAGCAATAGACGAGTGTCGTTCACTGTTGAAAGAACATTGCTCTTACGACGTTCAGACTGTCTTTCATCGAGATTCTATTGATGATGGACAGGAGTCTTCGCTTGCTTCTCTGGAATCACCATATACAGCATTCGCAGTTGTGTATGGGCTTGCTCAGTTGTTTATCTCATGGGGAATAAACCCGCAGGCACTCCTTGGACAAGGTGTTGGTGCGTATGTTGCGGTAGCACTTGCAGGTGTACTTGATTTAGAAGATGTCATCATTTTGCTGAGGGAAGTTGTTCGTTCTGATCTGCATAACCATCCTGAACAGCGTACATCTTGTGCTCATTATCTCCAAACCCTGCGTTTTCAGAGGACACAGATCCCTCTCCTTTCTGTTGATACTGGTGAGGAAATTGAAGTGGAGCATATTCAAAAGCTGGAGTATTGGATCAATGTGTTCAACCAAAACCAGCACATGCAAAACATCATCACACGCCTTGGGCAAAACGAAAAGCTCTGCCTCAACCTGGGACAAACAGATATGGCCACAGGAGCATCACCTCTCTGTATTTCTGCCCTATCAGTAGAAGGGGCAACACATTGGGGGGGGGTAGCTCACACATTAGCTGCATTAGGTGCATTATGGATGTGTGGTGTCGAGATTGATTGGCAAGCCTTCTATCAGCAGGAACGTCGCCTGCGTGTGCCATTACCAACTTATCCCTTTGAGCGTCAACGCTACTGGGTCGATCCAGGAAGGCCACAGCACGGTCAGCAGGTAGATGTGCCACCGCAGGGTAAACTAGCTAATGTGGCAGATTGGTTCTATAAGCCAGCATGGCAACAGATTGATTTATCGACGACGAACATGACGACATCTATGGCACGTTCCTATCTGGTCTTTATCGATCAGCACGGTGTAGGTGAACAAGTAGCAGCAAAGCTCGAATACGCCGGGGCCCTTGTCTTGCGCGTCGTATCCGGGTCACAGTTTGCCCAGATCAGCGCACGTACCTTCAGTCTCTTGCAGTCCTCGTGTGATGATTATCAGAGCTTGTTGTACTATCTGTCTGAACAGGGGCAGTTGCCAGAACATGTTATCCATTGTTGGGGCATCACTGAATTGACAAAGGATGCCCAATCTCCAAAGTTCTTCAAGCACATGCAGGAATGTAGTTTTTATAGTTTGTTGTACTTTGTCAAGGCATTTGAGCAGCAGAAGATGGGAGGCTCTACCTATCTTACAGTGATTTCCAACGGTGTACAGTCAGTGACAAACACCGAAACACTCTGCCCCGAAAAAGCCACACTTCTTGGTGTATGTAAAGTCGTGTCGCAAGAAAACCCTGACATCATTACGCGCAGCATTGATCTTGAGACACATCAATTGGATGAGATAACGACTCATCAACTTATTGCCGACATACTCACTATCAATACAGAACGAGTGATTGCTTATCGACAACAAAAGCGTTGGCAGGAAATCTTTATTCCCCAGCGTGTGGATCTGCCCACTGTTTCGCCACTACGTACAAAGGGTGTGTACCTCATTACTGGTGGGTTAGGTGGAGTGGGGCTTATTCTTGCTATGTATCTGGCTCGGCATTTCCAAGCACATTTGGCGCTGGTAAGCCGCTTAGGATTGCCGGATCGAGCATCTTGGAACTCATGGCTAACTACCCATGACCCACAGGATCGCACATCACAACGTATCCGCTGTGTGCAAGAACTGGAAGAGGCAGGCGCAAAGGTGCTCATTCTAGAGGCTGATGTGGCGAATGTACAACAGATGTCCGCAGTCGTGCATCAGGTACAGACAAACTTTGGCGCATTACATGGCGTTATCCATGCGGCTGGTATCTCTGATCGTGCAGCCTTTGGAACAGCCCAAGAGATTACTGTCCAGGCATGCGAGTGGCATTTCCAACCCAAAGTTCATGGACTGTATGCACTAGAAACAGCCTTACAAGATCATCAACTGGACTTCTGTTTGCTTTTCTCATCACTATCGACAGTGCTAGGTGGTCTCGGTCTGGTGGCCTACGCCGCTGCAAATCGTTTCATGGATGCTTTCACATACGCACACAATCGACGGACATCACAGCCATGGTGTTGTGTTGATTGGGACTCGTGGCATGTTAAAGATGAGGCACACGGAGTGTTGGGGGCCACCATTGCTGAGTACACCATGACCCCTACGGAGGGTATTGACGCCTTTAATTGTTGTCTTGCAAGCAATGAGAGTCATCTGATTAACTCCACCGGTGATCTCCAAACACGTATCCAGCAATGGGTCGTGTTGGAATCGCTCGCTGAACCTGCAGGAACAGACACGAATCACACAGAAGCACTGCCAGAAACAACCCCTACCATGCTACTACGGCCTGGAGACGATTGTGAACGGATGATCGGTGCTATTTGGCAACAAGTGTTGGGTGTCGAGCCTATTGGTCTCTATGATAACTTTTTTGATCTAGGTGGTAATTCACTCATCGCTCTACAGGTTGTTTCGAAGATTCGCAAAACATTACAAGTGCATATTCCTGTGGTGGCGCTCTTTGAGGCTCCGACCATTCGTGCCATGGTAGATTACCTGCGTCCTCACCTTGATACCCTTGTGACACAACCGCCAGTACCAGTATCAGCAATTCCCACAAAGAAAGTAGATAAGAATCATACACCGAACCAGCAAACATTCCCAGAGATCGCCATTGTTGGGATGTCTGGCCGTTTTCCGGGAGCAGCTACTATTGATGCTTTCTGGCATAACTTACGTCATGGGGTAGAGTCACTTACCTATTTTACTGATGAAGAGTTGTTGCAGTCTGGTGTTGATCCAGATGTGGTCAAAGATACAGCATATGTTAATGCACGACCAGTGCTTGATGTAGAACACGTTGAAACCTTTGATGCACCTTTCTTTGGCTTTAGCCCGCGTGAGGCCGAATTGACTGATCCCCAACAGCGTCTCTTTCTGGAATGTTGTTGGGAAGCGCTGGAACATGCTGGCTATGATGCCCAGCGATATCCGGGGCTGATCGGTTTGTTTGGTGGTTCGAATATCAGTACCTACATGCTCTCACTGATGAAGAGTGGGCAGGCGCTTGCTGGCGTCAACGACTATCAACTTGTCGCCGGAAACGATAAGGATGCCTTGACAACCAGCACGTCTTACAAGCTCAATCTGCGAGGGCCAAGCTTGGCTGTACAAACGTTTTGTTCAACCTCACTGGTTGCAGTTCATCTTGCCTGTCAGAGTCTTACCAATGGTGAGTGCGATATAGCTTTAGCAGGTGGTGTTTCAGTCCGAGTCCCTCATCGAATTGGTCACCTCTATCAGGAGGGGGGGATGGAGTCACCCGATGGACATTGTCGCACCTTTGATGCTCAGGCTAGGGGGAGTACTTTTGGTGATGGGGCCGGGATAGTGGTCCTCAAGCGTCTAACCGATGCACTGCAGGATGGCGATACCATCCATGCAGTGATTAAAGGTTCGGCCATTAATAACGATGGTTCACTCAAAGTCAGTTACACGGCTCCAAGTGTCAACGGTCAAGCCGATGTGGTAATGCGTGCGTTAGAATTCGCCAATGTACCAGCTGAAAGTATTAGCTATATCGAAGCGCACGGTACAGCAACAGAACTCGGTGATCCGATTGAGATTGCTTCGCTGACCAAAGCATTTCGTAGCCAGACAAAACGGCATACATTCTGTGCAATCGGTTCGGTGAAAACCAATATTGGTCACTTAGACCGCGCAGCAGGAAGTTCCGGGCTGATCAAGACTGTTCTTGCATTGAAGCATCGTGAACTTCCCCCCAGCTTACATTTTGAGTCGCCTAATCCCGAGATTGATTTTGAAAACAGTCCCTTTTTTGTCAATACACAGCTACATCCTTGGCCACGTACAGCCACTCCACGACGCGCTGGAGTTAACTCGTTGGGTATGGGGGGGACCAATGCCCATGTTGTGGTAGAAGAACCGCCTGTCTTGCTCCCATCGGGACCGTCTCGTTCATATCAACTGCTGTTTCTTTCTGCACGCACCCCAACCGCACTCGATACAATGACCGCTCGTTTGCAGCAACACCTGCAGGAACATCCAGAGATACCGCTTGCCGACGTGGCGTATACGTTGCAGGTTGGACGCAAACAAATGGAAATGCGGCGTGTCCTCCTCTGTCGTGATCGCCAAGATGCATTACAACAACTCGTAAGCGTAGCACAGACCGGCCAGTTAACACAAGCGGAGAAACGGATTGATCGTCCCGTCGCCTGGATGTTTCCTGGTGTTGGTGAGCAATATGTCGGTATGGCCTATGATCTGTATCGCTACGAGCCGCTCTTCCGTGAGACGGTCGATCATTGTTGTAACGTGCTTGAGCCATTGCTTCAGACTAATCTCTCTACAATCTTGTATCCGGAGACTCTCGTCAATACAAAGGGCTCACAAAATGGGACCCATCCTGATTTGCGAGCCCTTTTAGGTCGTGCAGAACCAGATGATGAACATCGTTTGACCAATCCTGTGCTTGCACAGTGCTCAACCTTTGTCATTGAATATGCGCTGGCACAGTTGTTGTTCTCGTGGGGTATCCGACCGCAAGCAATGATTGGCTACAGTCTGGGAGAATATGTCGCTGCAACACTCGCCGGGGTACTTAGTCTAGAAGATACCTTAACCTTAGTGGCAGAGCGTGCACGCCTGATTATGAGTATGCCAGAGGGCGCATTACTGGCTGTTCCATGTTCGATGGAAGAGTTAACACCATATCTTCAGGAATATGAAATCGATCTTGCCATTCATAGTGGTGCCCAAACATGTGTCTTGGCTGGAAATCAGGACACAATCACACAAGTAGAGCAAGTACTGACCACTAACACTATCGTTTGCCGTCGTATTGCCTCAACACATGCCTTCCATTCGCGTATGCTCACACCACTAAAGGAACAAGTGACACAACTGGTTGAAAAGATGCGCCTCTCGCCACCTCAAATACCTTACGTTTCAAATGTGACTGGTGATTGGATTACGGAAACGTTGGCATGTGATCCATGCTATTGGGCAGAGCATATGTGTAGCACAGTGCGCTTTGCTGATGGGATTGAACGCGTATTGCGTGAAGAGGAATGGGTTGTGTTGGAAGTGGGACCAGGACAGTCATTGAGCACACAGATCAAACAACAGCCGAGTTGCACTGGAAAGCGACAGAATTTGATTATGTCACTTCTGCCATCGGTATACGATAGTAAAGGAGCATTACCAACATGTTTGTTAACGCTTGGCAAATTATGGCTCAACGGAGTCAATATTGATTGGGAGGGGTTCTATCTACAGGAACGACGTATACGTGTTCCACTGCCAACCTATCCCTTTGAGCGCCAGCGTTATTGGTTAGATATTCCAAAAGAAACACAACAAGCGATAGCACAGCATACAGATCCATTGTTAGCTAGTGAACCAGCAAAAATTGTCGATCTATCTGATTGGTTCTTCCTCCCGTCCTGGAAGCAAACTGCTCCCCACGTTCCGTTCCTGTCAACTAAGTCGACGGAACCATCCGGAACATGGATCATCTTTATGGATGCGGGTTCACTTGGGAGTTACATACAATCACACTTGTTGCAACATCAACAAACAGTTGTTGAGATTTACCCGGGATCATCTTATCGTCGAAATGGTGACAGAACGTTTTATGTGCGCCCTGGTGAGCGATCCGATTATGAACAGGTATTCCAGGCACTCCAGGCCCAAGGAGACCTGCCATCACATATTGTCCATCTATGGATGGTGACTGAGCCTGATGACAATATAGACACGCTATATGATTGTGGCTTTCTCAGTCTCTTGGCACTTGGTCAGGTCTTGGGAGATACCATCAACACGCCAACCAGATTATCAGTTATCTCTAGTGAGTTGTATGATGTGAATGGCACAGAAAAGATTGTGCCAGAAAAAGCGCTTTTGCAAGGCCCATGTAAGGTCATTCCTCAAGAATATCCACAGATTTTCTGCCGCCATATTGATGTTGCGCTACCACAAACAGAAAGCAAATACAGTCATACATTGTTGGCTCACTTGGTGGGTGAGTTAACTACCCCGGATGCTGATGATGATCGTGTCGTCGCACTACGGGGATATCACCGCTGGTCACAAACTTTTGAACCATGCAGCATTGATACGCCAGCACCTGTACAGGTGCCCTTCCGTGAAGAAGGTGTTTACGTGATTACTGGAGGAATGGGGGGAATTGGCTTAGCACTGGCAGAACATTTCGCACGGGTGAGCAGAGCTCGGTTGGTTTTGATCGGACGTAGTAGCTTACCTGAACGGGATACGTGGGATGCGGTGCTACAGGAGCACGGGCATGAAGTGGGGGTTGGTCAGCGTATCTACCGTATTCAACAGATTGAGGCGTTGGGATCACCCACTCTTCTGATTCAAGCAGATGTTACTCAGAAGCAAGAGATGGAGGCATCTCTCTCACAGACGATGGCCACGTTTGGCACCGTGCATGGTATTATCCACGCTGCAGGGCTCCCTCCTTCAGGTCTTATCACTGGCAAAACCCCCGAGATGGCTGCGGCTGTGCTTGCTCCAAAAGTAACAGGAACGCAAGTCATTGATCGAGTCGTAACCGATCTCGGTATCTCACTTGATTTTCTACTGCTCTTCTCATCGAAAAGTGCGCTGACTGGTGGTGGGCCTGGTCAAACTGACTACTGTGCGGCAAATGCTTATCTGGACGCCTTTGCTCAACAGCAGCATCAACAACACGGGGTTACCGTGGCAGTTAACTGGTGTGAGTGGCAGTGGGATGCATGGAGTGCTGGATTGGAAGGGTATCCGCCGGAAGTACGTGACTTCCTCATCCGCCAGCGTGAGACTTTTGGTTTGACTTTCACAGAAGGAACTGAAGCACTGACGCGCATCCTCGCACGTGGTCTTCCACAGGCAGTAGTCTCAACACAACCTTTTCAGTTGGTTGTCGATCAGAGCAAACAATTCTCTATTGCTACTATGATGGAGCGTATTAAAGATCTTCGGCAATCACAACCAGCATACCCACGACCATTGTTAAGTACACCATATGTAGCTCCTGATAGCGAACTTGAACAAGATATTATCACTATTTGGGGAGATCTCCTTGGTATTGAACAGATTGGAATTCATGACAACTTCTTTGAACTTGGTGGACATTCGCTGATCGGAGCGCAGTTGATTGCACGTTTACGACAGGTATTTCAAATTACGTTATCACTGGAAAGCATTTTTGAATTCGCAACGGTTGCAGAATTAGCAGCTGTAGTAGAGCTTGCCTTAATCGATGATATCGAACAGGATCTGACGATGTCTGTATCAGAATCATAGAGGATTGTAGTTATTTCTGGAGGCCTATCTTTGAAACAGCAAATCATGGGAGTCATTGGCGCTGGGGTTATGGGTGTTGGGGTCGCACAGAACTTGGCACAGGTTGGGCATCGAGTCATCTTGCTTGATCTCTCTGAAGCCATTTTGGACAAAGCACGTGATGAAATCGTCAACAATACGCGTCTCTACAAGATGATGAATCGCGGACAAGCCTCTTTCGCGGTTGAAGAGGTGCTTGAACGTATTACCTTTACCACAACGTATGATGCTTTTGCCCAGGTGGACTTCGTAATTGAAAATGTCACGGAAAAGTGGGACATTAAACAACCTATTCATACCCACCTCGACACCGTTTGTCCTACACACACTATTTTTGCCGCCAATACCTCGGCTATCTCGATTACCCGGATTGCCGGTGTTACCCAACGGCCCACACAAGTGCTTGGCATGCATTTCATGAATCCGGTGCCTATGAAACCAATGGTCGAAGTGATTCGCGGATTTCATACATCCGATGAAACGATCCAAACGGCACGCGAAGTGTTACACAGTATGGGGAAGGAAGGTATCATTGTGAACGATATGCCAGGGTTTGTGTCTAACCGTGTTCTCATGTTAACGGTGAACGAAGCGGCTTTTTTAGTCCAGGATCAGGTAGCCGCAGTGGGAGATGTTGATGCTATTTTCAAATCCTGTTTTGGACACACAATGGGACCATTAGAGACGGCTGACTTGATTGGCCTCGATACCATCCTTTATTCCATTGAAGTCTTGTACGAAAGCTACAACGACAGTAAATATCGTCCCTGTCCCCTCCTCAAAAAGATGGTCGGTGCCGGACTCTATGGAAAGAAGAACGGCCGTGGATTTTACACCTATTAGTCGTCAATGCTCGCATCCGTAACTGGTAATAGTTTTGGTTCTATCAGTAATACACACATTAAGGAGATCTTTTCAATGGATACACGCACACAGATCAAGACTTTCCTAGCTCGTTTCATTCAGAATGTAGATATCCAGGATGATCAGGATATCTTTGCCATGGGTGTCGTCAACTCATTGTTTGCTATGCAATTGGTGATGTTTGTCGAAAAGGAGTTTGGTATCCGTGTAGAAGACGATGATTTAGATATTGCCAATTTTCGCTCGATTAATGCGATGACCCGATTGATCGAGCGCAAGCAGGATGTGGCGGTTTCATCGTAGTGGAGTATCGTTAGGCATTCGTACTCATTACTGGAGGATACCAATATGCATATAGAATTGACTGATCGGCAAAAAGAGCATCAGGCACGTTTCCACGCCTTTGTTCAGTCTGAGGTTGCACCACACGCCGACCAGTTTGACCAAGAAGAACGGATCTCACCGGAAGTTGTGTCTCAGATGGCTCACCATGGGTACCTGGGTTCAGTCGTTCCTGCTGCGGAGGACGGTACGAGCACCGATATGATTACCTTTGGTATTTTGAATGAGGAGCTTGGTCGTGGGTGTTCATCTGTCCGCAGCTTACTCACTGTCCATAGTATGGTTGCGCACACTATTTTCAAATGGGGGACGCAAGAGCACAAGCGATTGTGGCTCCCACAGCTTGTCAGTGGCGAAATTATCGGTGCGTTTGCGTTAAGCGAACCCAATATTGGCAGCGATGCGAAAAACGTCGAAACGACGGCTACTCTCGAGAATGATCAGTATGTCCTGCAGGGACGGAAGAAGTGGATTACCTTTGCCCAGATTGCCCATCTTTTTATCATCTTTGCTCAATGCGATGGGAAGGTGTCTGCAGTTTTGGTTGAGCGCTCAACACCAGGTCTCACCATTGATCCCATTTATGGTGTTCTGGGGACTCGCGCCTCAATGTTGGGTGAACTGCACCTCAACAACTGCCGTATTCCAAAGAAGAATCTCATTGGTGGTCTTGGTTTTGGTCTTTCTGCCATTGCGACATCAGCCCTTGATATTGGTCGTTACAGTGTCGCATGTGGTAGTGTTGGCATTGCACAAGCTTGTCTTGATGCATCATTAGCATACACCAGTGAACGGAAGCAGTTTGGAACGTATCTACGCGATCACCAACTCATTCAACAGATGATAACGGACATGGTGACCAATGTGCGTGCGGCACGATTACTCTGTTATCAAGCTGGGTATCTCAAAGATGCTGGTGATCCGGAGACCATCATGACAACGTGGGTGGCGAAATACTTTGCGTCTGTGGCTGCCAACAAAGCTGCATTAGATGCAGTACAGATCCATGGAGCCAATGGGTGTAGCGCACATTACCCGGTGCAGCGGTATCTCCGTGATGCCAAAGTGATGGAAATCATTGAGGGCAGTTCACAAATCCAGCAGATTAATATTGCACGTCATAGTTACAAAGCCCGCACGCCCCACATATCATAACGTTGTACTGCGAAAGACGAGATTGATATGTTTTGAAAGAGGTCCCTACATGACTATCATATATGACCAGGATACGGTCCATCATAGCAAAATATCTTAAGTCATCAATGGTGTTGGTCAGGGAGGTGTTAGCCTTGTTTAGGTGTGTCTGGAAGCAGCGTTATGTTACAGGAATGATCGCAGACCATTTGGATCGTATTTGTGAAAGGATTAGTTAACCTCACCAGTGATCACGAACAGGTTCATTGATGTATCAGCGGAACGGTTGCTGTGCTTCCAGGCTGGGTACTTCAACGATAGCGGACATCCCCGCACGGTGATGTTAAACATGGATTACCACATATTTCGCATCACTCCAGGCAATATAGGCCGCGTAGGATATGATCCACATTCATAGAGCCAATGGATGTCGTCGTGAGTATCTGGCACAGCGCTATCTCTTTGACACCGAGCTTATGGAGATTATTGAAGGCAGCACCCAAATCCAGCAGATGACGATTGCACGGGTGGGTGTATCAAGACGTTTTGTAGTGAGTGCTTATACATAATCAATCACTGTTGTTCTATGTCTCAGTAGTTATATTTGAAACAGTAGGGTTTGCACACAATGATAGAAAGAGATGGGCAATGGTTACTCATATGTCACATATCGAACAAGCACAATCTCCTACCAATAAAACCATTAAATGTGTTGTATGGGATCTTGATAATACGCTCTGGGATGGAACGCTGTTAGAAGACTCACAAGTGCATTTGCGTGACGATGTGGTGACAATTATCAAAACACTCGATCAACGAGGAGTGCTTCATTCCATTGCTAGCAAGAACCATCATGAGTTGGCGATGCAGAAATTGGAAGAATTTGGACTCGCGGACTATTTCCTATATCCCCAGATTCATTGGAATTCGAAAGCCACCTCACTTGAAGCCATTGCAAAGGCGATCAACATTGGTATTGATACACTCGCCTTTGTTGATGACCAAGCCTTCGAGCGAGATGAGGTTGCTCACCAATGGCCACAGGTATTGTGTATTGACAGTGCGGACCGTGCAAGCATCGTGTCCATGCCAGAGATGATGCCGCGCTTCATCACGGACGATTCACGGGTACGTCGTCAGATGTATCTGAGCGATATAGCACGCAATCAGGCTGAACAGGACTATGTTGGCCCCAGTGAGGCCTTTTTAGCGACTCTCGATATGGTTTTCACCATTACAGAAGCACGTGAAGCGGATCTCCAGCGTGCAGAAGAACTTACCGTACGGACCAATCAATTGAACACTACAGGTTACACATATTCGTATGAAGAACTCAATACGCTTCGTCAATCTTCAGACCATAAGTTGCTCATTGCCAGCCTTGAAGACTGTTATGGCACCTATGGCAAGATTGGCTTAGCCCTTGTCGAATGTGGGACGGAGTATTGGATGCTCAAACTGTTGCTGATGTCGTGTCGGGTGATGTCGCGGGGTGTAGGAAGCATCATGATGGGTCATGTCATGCGTCTTGCCAAAGAATCCGGTGTTCCACTGCGTGCCGAATTTGTGGCCAATGATCGGAATAGGATGATGTTAGTCACCTATAAGTTTGGTGGATTCAAAGCCATCACCACAGAAGGTGCCCTGACGGTGTTTGAGCACGATCTTACCACGCTCCCACCGATACCTGCCTATGTCACCGTACATGTTGGTGATACATCATAGGTATACTATCAACCTTGTCTCGATTCTGCCAGGCGCAAAGTTGATTGTCACGAAGGGATACAATGCACATGAAGACAGCACATGAAGAACATTATGCTATTCAGATACAAGATCTGCGTAAAGTTTATCAGGGCCAACATAAAACACCTGTTTCAGCTGTTGATCAATTGACGCTTTCGGTTGCTCCTGAACAGGTCTTTGGCTTTTTGGGACCCAATGGTGCGGGAAAAACCACGACTATTAAAATGTTGTGTGGACTCATTGTTCCTACGGCTGGACAACTCTATATCAATGGGTACGATGTACGACAGGCACATCGTCAGGCGATGCGGCAGATAGGTGCTGTTTTAGAAGGAACACGTAATGTCTATTGGCGTCTCTCAGCATGGGAAAATCTGATGTATTTTGGCAGATTGAAGGGTTGCACTGGATCAGACCTCAAATCTCGTGCAACACAACTCCTCCGTGATCTTGAATTATGGGAGCGCCGTAACGACACTATTCGCACCTTCTCACGTGGTATGCAACAAAAAGTTGCCATTGCCTGTGCACTGATCGCTAATCCACCGATTGTCTTGCTTGATGAACCAACATTAGGTCTCGACATTCAAGCAGCACAGACAGTCAAGTCTTGGATTAAACATCTTGTGCAGGAAGAAAAGAAGACCGTCATTTTGACAACCCACCAGCTCGATATCGCGGAGGATCTATGTCATCGTGTTGGTATTATACGGCAGGGAAAACTGATAACGAATCAACCCTTATCTGAACTACTGTATCTCTTTCGTAGGGAACAATACCAGATTCGTGTTCGTGGGAAGCTCGAAACACATTGCCTGACACATTTTCCTACAATCGCAATACACACTGATGATGAGATTACTACACTCTCAGGTCTTCTTGCTGACCAACACGAATTACATGCGCTACTGAATACGCTTCATTCTTATAATACTTCCTTACTATCAGTCAGCAAGGAAGAACCCAACCTGGAAGAAGTGTTTATGCATGTATTAACAAATGAAACAACTATCCAAAGAGAGGAGGAAATCCATGCAACAAGTGGTCTTAGCACTTGGTAACGAAATTCGCAAACGCTTGTTAATTATGTGGGATTATAAATTCAATGTGCTTACACAAGTGGTGACAGTTGCATTTATTTTTATTGGTGCGAGTTTCTTCATCCAAGGGGGAGAGTTGCAGCCTGGGCCACTTGCACCCATGTTACTTGGTTACATGGTCTGGTTCTACGCTCGTATTATTATCATGAATACCAGTAATGATCTCATGGCCGAAGCACAGGCTGGCACACTTGAGCAGATGTATATGAGTCCCAATCCAACCAGTTTGCTTCTGCTTGGCCGGCTCCTCGCTTTGTTGATTTCTACTACCCTTATTGTTATTGTTCCTACCCTGATTTTGGGTATATTATTGGGAATTCGTATACCACTCCGCTGGGAAGGTGTGCCAGTCTTATTCATTACCTTAGCAGGGCTTTTTGGCTTCACTCTGGCGTTGAGTGGTATAGCACTCGTGTTCAAACAAACCGATGCCCTTGCTGATTTGGTGCAAAATGCGCTCCTTTTTCTCACTGGTTCCTTGCTGCCAGTTAGTCGTTTTCCTGAATGGCTAGAGGCCATCTCACGTACCCTCCCTATCACACAGGGTATTATTGTCTTACGCGAGGTTATGTTAGAGAATATCTCTTTAACAGCTAGTTGGATGAACGGTGGTCTGGTGTGGCTTATCGTGCATTCAACTAGCTATGTTTGTGTTGGATTTCTTATTTTCAAATGGTGTGAGCGTATTGCGAAAAAGCAAGGCTCCCTGGGTCATTACTAGCACGCTTATACACCATACTGCCCAGGCCACTGATGTGGAAAATTTGTCGTTTTGATACAGTGTTCGTCTAAGAAAGCAGAGAAGATGCATTTCTGCTGCATCGGTACACTCAGAAAGGTCTTCAATAGTAATGACGATAAAGCAAAAACTGGAACAACGTCGCTCAAAGCTTACCCCAGAGCAGCAGGATCGCTTGCGTCAACGACTTAAACATGGGCAGCAACATCAAACAACCTTGACGATCCCCAAAAGATCAGCCGACGCCTACATTCCCGCTTCACTTACCCAACAACGTGTATGGTTTCTTGAGCAACTCGAACAAGGAACTGGTGCTTATCATATTCCACTTGTGCTTCGGTTACGTGGCAATTTGCATATTGGAGCATTGCAACACAGCCTTGACGAAATTGTACGTCGCCACGAAGTGTTGCGTACGACATTTCATCATCAGGAAGGAATCCCTCTTCAACAGATCCAACCTGCCCGAGCCGTTCTTTTACCAGTCATCGATCTCGTGACGTTAGATGAAAGCGAGCAAGCCACTTCACAACATACTTTTATTATGCAGGAAACCACGCAACCATTCGATCTGAGCCAGGATCTCTTGTTACGTGGATGTATCCTGCGCATGTCAGCAGTTGATTACGTGTTAATCCTAACACTTCATCATATAGCATCAGATTTCTGGTCAGTCAGTATTCTTGGCGATGAGTTGGTGGCATTGTATCGCGCGAGTATGACAAATACACCCTCCACTCTACCTGTGTTACCCATCCAGTATGCTGACTATGCCTGCTGGCAGCAGCAACAACTAGAAGGTGAGGAATTGGAGCGTGAGTTAGCGTATTGGCAAAAACAAGTAGGTGATGCACCAGCCGCAGCAACATTACCAGTAGTGCATACACGAGCAAGTGCGACGAGTAATCGTGCGGCAACACAATATGTGCGGCTTACATCTAAACAAACCGAACAGTTACGCATGTTTTGTCAGCGTGAAGGTGTTACGCCATTCATGGTGCTACTGACAGCGCTTCAAATTACCCTTGCACAATACAGTGGCCAATCCGATATCGTTGTAGGTTCATCGAGCGCAAACCGGACCATTCCAGAAGTTGAAAAACTGATTGGTTTTTTTGCCAGCACTATCCTATTGCGTTGTGACCTTTCTGACGATCCTAGTGTACGTACGCTGCTGGCAAAGAACAAAAAGATATCGTTGGAGGTATCTCAACACCAGGATGTTCCTTTTGAACGGGCGTTGGCTGCTGAACGGGATCTTCACAATGATCCCCTCTTCCGAATTATGCTGGTCCTGCAAAACATTGCATTGCCTCCTATCGATCTGGTCAATGTGACTTTTGAGCCAATTGACGTCCCCCATCAAAAAGCAAAATTTGATCTCTTGTGTAACTTTCAAGAGACAAGTGACACATTTCTTGGTTATCTGGAATACAATGTGGCACTATTTAGTGACTCGTTGATTGAGCAATTTTGGCACCATTATCTCGTAGTGCTGGAACAGATTGAAGCTCATCCTGAAAAACACATCTCTGCTATTTCCCTATTAAGCGACGCAGAACATACTTTGCTAATAACCGAATGGAATGCGACCCACACTCCCTTTTCCGCAGATCGTTGCCTCCACCACATTGTTTCGGATCAGGTTGCTCGTACACCCACTCATGTCGCAGTACAACAAGGAACACGGACACTCTCATATCAGGAACTTGAGCAGCGTACGAACCAACTCGCATCCTATCTCACACAACTTGGAGTTGGTCCCGAAGACTGTGTTGGTGTCTACCTGGAACGCTCACCAGAGCAAATGGTTAGTGTCCTGGCGATCTTAAAGGCTGGCGGAGCGTATGTGCCGTTGGATCCGACTTTACCAGTTGAGAGACTACATTTCATAGTACAAGATACGGCAATGAAAGTTGTGCTCACACAACAGACGCTGGCTGCACAGATCAAAGATACAGTTTTGCACACTTGTTGTGTTGATGGAGATTGGATACACGCACTATCTCACAAACAGGAGAAACCTGTTCAGACCGTCACACCAGAACATACGGCATATATTATCTACACTTCTGGATCAACTGGATGGCCCAAAGGCGTTATGGTTTCACACCGTTCCGTGGTGAATCTCTGCTCCGCAACAAGTCGTCACTATAACATCCAGACTAATGATCGAGTCCTTCAATTCGCTTCATTAAGTTTTGATGCGTCCGTGGAAGAGATTTTTTCCACGTGGTGCGCGGGTGCTACTCTGGTATTGCGCCCTACCGAACTCCCACAATCACTGGAGCTGTTTACTAACTGGTTGGAGGCAGAAGCCATTACAATCGTTGATCTGCCTACTGCCTACTGGCATCTCTGGGTTACTGAAATAGACCGACTGAACCTTGCGCTACCATCATCTTTACGTCTTGTAATCGTGGGAGGTGAGAAAGCATTACCAGAACATTTGGAAAACTGGTGTCGCCATGCTGGAAACCATATTCGATGGAGTAATACCTATGGTCCAACAGAAACAACCGTCACTGTTACCCATTATGAACCCAAACCATCAATGCAAGGTGAGTCACCATCAATTGACTCTATTCCTATTGGCCGTCCACTCACAAACGTACAGACGTATATACTCAACCAGCAGATGCAGCCACTTCCCATCGGCGTCGTTGGTGAATTATATATCGGTGGAATTGCCGTTACGAAGGGATATCTGAATAGACTAGATCTCACGGAGGAGCGCTTTATCCCTGACCCGTTCTCATCGCTACCGAATGCCCGCCTTTATAAAACAGGAGATGGAGCTTATTACCGTGAGGACGGCATGATCGAGTATGTTGGGCGTCTTGATCGTCAGGTTAAAATCCGTGGTTTTCGGATTGAGTTAGGCGAAACCGAGCATGTGTTGAACCAACAACCAGCGATTCAACAAGCAGTGGTCCTGGACCACCAGGATGTATCTGGTGAAATACGGTTGATAGCCTACGTCGTTGTATCGCCTGATATAGATTTCGATCAGCATAAGATTAAGCAAACCATGCAACAATTTTTGCCCGATTATATGCTTCCTAGCACATTTATACCACTGTCTGAGTTACCATTGACAACCAATGGCAAAATTGACAGACAGGCTTTGCCGAAACCTGACCAGAGTACACCCTCTGATACATACGTTGCACCACAGACACACCTCGAAGAAGTGCTTGTAGGTATATGGTCTGATGTGCTGCATCGTGAACCGATCGGAATTCATCACAACTTCTTTTCCTTAGGTGGTCACTCGTTATTGGCTACCCAGGTACTTGCCCATATTCAGGAAACATTTGAAATTCAACTACCATTACGCCAGCTATTGAATGCGCCAACCATTGCTGAACTTGCACAGAGCATGGGACATGAGCCTAACGAACGTGAGCGTCTTGAGCTTGTAGCACAACTCCTCCTCTCGGTAGCAAACCTTTCCGAAGAGGAGGTCGAGGCAATGCTCAATGAAGATGGCTCGGCATAAATAGCTCAAATGATCTTGTGAAAGCGGAGGAATCTATGAAGACATCAGCCAAATCTGCGCTGGATCTTTCTGCAAAGAAAAAGGCTCTTTTGCAGAAAATGCTAAAGCAAGCGGGAGGCAACGCTTCGCCTGCGCATCTTCAAGAGCGTTCTGATGATTGGACAAGTGCATGTATTTCGGCTTGCTCTTTTGAGCAACATGGTCAGTGGTTCCTTGCGCAGTTAGCACCAGGTCGATCTTCGGAGATCCAGAGGTTGGTCCTGCGGCTCAACGGTCTCGCGGATTATAGTGTGATACAACAGACAGTACAAAAGCTTGTCCATCGACACCCGATTCTCCGCGCAAGCTTTCCTAATCAAGATGGCATGATGGCGTATGAACGCATTCCAGATGATATGATTGATATCACTGTCGTTGATATGTCGCACATTACTGCCACTAATCACGCGTTCATAGCACTCCTTGAACACTATGGACAAATGCCATTTGATATCGGCAAAGGACCACTGTGCCATATAACACTCTTCCACACAATGGATGGGCCTGTTGTACTCTTTATACTGCATACACTCATCGCCGATCATGCGACGTTAGGGATACTGCAACAGGATTTTATTGCACTGTATGATCACCTAATTGGCTCTACTATTGTGGCTGTGCCTGATATTGCCCATACCTATGCTGATTATGTTGAGTGGCAGCATCAGTATAGGCATAGCCCAGAATTTCAGACACATCTCGCATACTGGCAGCAGGCGTTGAGTGATGCGGTACTTGAACTGAACTTGCCACGGGATACAACACGCCATAGGCCGATGTTTGACTCCTCAACCTCTCACAGCATTATCATTCCATCTGACATCAACAACCAACTCTCGATGTTCTGCCAAGCCTCAGACATAGACCCAGAGCAGGTATTTCTGAGTGTGTTGTATCTCCTCTTGTATCGCTACACACACCAGTCAGATATGATATTGGGATATCTGAGTAAGAACCGCTCCACCAAAGCACGTCAACATATAGTTGGGCCTTGTGCCAATATTGTCATGTTACGTATGGCACTTTCTGATACTCTTGCTGGAACCACACTCCTTTCAAGCGTAGGTGAAACCCTTGCAGCGATTCAACCATATGCTGATGTTCCCTTTACATGTGTAGCAGAGCATGTATATCCGACCCATGATCTCTCCCAGTCTCCACTCTACCAGGTGTTTTTTGCTTACTATAACGATGTGTGGTATGGGGGCTCAGGTGTTAATACAAGCGCACAACGCCTATCAGTACCACTTGTGTTGCGGTCGGCACCGCAGACTGTTGGTTTCATCTTCCACACGACTGAACATGGTACTACTTTGACATGTACCTATGACAATACACAGTTTACGCAATTGAGCATTACACGGTTCCAACAACACTATCTTTCACTCCTACAAACATTATTGTGTCAACCAGAGCAAACAATTACTACGTATCCTTTCCATGCACCAAACGCAGCAGGATTGGTAAGTACTCGTTCTGAGCACCAGTGCCAACTTGAACATAGCACTACAGTGGTGCCTGGTACTTCTCCCGTAAGTATATCAATCCCAACCAGTAAGCTGCCGTTGACATCAATGCTCTATATCCATCAACGCATAGAGTACTATGCTGCCCAAAATCCAGATGCGTTAGCGATTGTTGATAGCACGACCCACTTGACTTATCAAGAATTGAATACACAGGCAAATCAGCTTGCACATTATTTGATGACGAAGGGCGTTAGATCAGAGGTGCTGGTAGGTGTATGCATCGAACGTTCCCCTATGTTAATTGTCTGTCTGCTGGCTATTGTAAAGACGGGTGCAACCTATCTCCCGTTGGACCCAGCCTATCCAACAGAACGCATTCACGTGATTTTGGAAGACGCACAAGCTGCTCTTCTGCTTACCCATGGACACAACATTGAATGTTCTGATAGATGGCAGGGAGCAATAATTGATTTGGTTCAGCTTTCATCCACACTGAGCGCCCAGCGTTCCGAAAACCCCTCGTGTGATTTCGTTGACCATCAACGGGCCTATGTAATCTACACATCAGGTTCGACTGGAAAACCCAAAGGTGTTGAGATAGAACATTACAGTTTGCTTAATCTCATCTCTTGGCATCAATCCACTTTTGTAGTAGGTGAACATGATCGAGCAACACTGATTGCTGCCCCCAGTTTCGATGCATCAGTTTGGGAAATATGGCCATATTTATCTACAGGGGCATGTTTACATATTCCAGATGAGACCTTGCGAACCATGCCTGAGCAATTACGTGATTGGCTGGTTGATCATGACATCACTTGCTGTTTTGTACCAACACCATTGGCAGAACAGCTACTGGATCTTCCCTGGCCACAGAGTACAGCCTTGCGTTATATGCTGACGGGTGGTGATCGATTGCATCGTTATCCTCCCGCAGATGTATCGTTTGTACTGGTTAATAACTATGGCCCTACAGAATGTACTGTGGTCACCACATCAGGGGCGGTAAGTGAAACCTCTAACGAAACACACCTCCCAACGATTGGTCCTCCTATTGCAAACATGCAAGCCCATGTCCTTGATCAGTATGGCACTGAAGTCCCTATTGGTGTTGTAGGAGAATTGTATATTGGCGGTGTTGGTGTCGCGCGCGGATACCTGAATCGTCCTGCTCTAACCGCAACACGCTTTGTCCCAAATCCATTTTCGGGCATCTATAATCAACAGAATACCGAGTCGCGTCCCTCTTCGTCGGTCCCCGGCTCACGTTTGTATTGCACTGGTGATCTCGTTCGTTGGTTGCCTGGCGAGGTAATAGAATTTGTAGGTCGCATTGATGATCAAGTCAAGGTCCGTGGCTTTCGGATTGAATTAGGCGAAGTAGAAGCAACATTGAGCCGTCATCCACACGTGAAAGCATGCGTGGTACTTGCACACAAAGATACGACAGATGCGACAAAGCTAGTAGCCTATGTGGTACCACAGCACTTTGAACAGGTGACAGAAACTGCCTGTAGCAATGCTTTGGACAGTTCTGCTTCCCTAATACCCTCCGAATTCATCTCGTTGTTACGCCAACATCTATCATCACAACTTCCCTTTTATATGATTCCCGCCCTGTTTGTTGTCTTGGACGTGTTACCGATGACACCACATGGAAAGATTGATCGTCAGGCATTACCACTACCACAGAGTATAAGGTCAGACGATACTATTTGTACACTAGAAACGACAACAGAGAAGCTGTTGGCAGATCTCTGGAGCAAGGTACTCCAGAAAAACATATGTGATCGTGCAGATCATTTCTTCGAGTTAGGAGGCGATTCGCTACGTGCAACACAGTTACTTGCACAGCTACAAGCACATTTCTCTATACAACTTACAC
>JBCDFA010000021.1:0-43655 GCA_039178835.1 Chloroflexota bacterium | reverse complement strand
TTGTCATTCAAATGTGAGTTTCTGGTCATTTGTGATACAGTGTATTGTAAAATGTTTTCTATATTGAGTGCATTATGTTCATTATTCTTTAATAAGAATGACTTGACTTAAGATGTTTTTAGTAAAGTGAGTTTATGAAAAGTATTGATGAATAATGTTTGTTGTTTGTTTGATAGGGTTGAACAGGTTATTGTGAAGGTAAATGGCGATTTCTCTGTAAGAAAATAAAAGCCCTGTCATTTATATACTCAATACTATTGTTTATCGTAGAAATGCCTGTTTAATTTGGTAAGTTCTACCAGCTTATTTGTAGGTCATGAACATCATAGACTTACACTCTTTCGACTCAGGTGTAAATCAATCTCCTGTCAATGATTGACCTGTTTCAGTTTTCTTTCATTCTCCACTTGACAGATTCGCAATGTTTTTGTAGGATTTTCTTGATATTTAACCCTGTAGTAGCATTTGCTAGCAGGGGTATACGACACTTTTTAACACGTATTATCCATCCACCTCGCATTCGTGTGGGTATGTTCTCGTAATCAAGGGGCACGCACAAGGTCCTTCCCGTTTCTAACGTAGTGCGCTTACTGCACGCCGAATCGTTCTAGAGTTCAATCAAGCTGCCGTGTAGGGCAACAAAACTATTAGGTGGGAGAGTATTTATGGGCCGTTCAGCAACATCTGGTACGCCAGATCGAGGTACTGGTACACATGGGGCAATTGTACGGTGGTGGCGACAAACAGCAGAGCCAATCCTGCTTACGGGATTGGTATTTGTGTTTTTTACCGTCGTCTTGTTGATGATCGCAGGTTGGTTGTCGGTCGAACATGGGTTACGCGTGATCGTTGGTATCTTCTGGTGTGGCGGTGCTTTGTTGCTTACACGGCTGCCATTGTTGCTTCAGCAGGGCCGACGCCAGTTGTTTGCTACTGCTGGTGTAGTCGTTGTGGCGTTTGGTACGATTCTGGTGATGACTCCGGGAACCACGACATTGGCAACTTCCTCGCTTAACTATCGCGCTGATGTTGAGGCTTCTAAACCACAGATAGCTACATTCGAGGATCTGGAAAGTCTGTTGACGATTGGTGAGACACAGCGCACGACATCATCGGTGTTCCAACAGGCAGGAGGACTCTCCTTCCAATCCGCACCACGTATTTCACGCCAAACCTTTACGCAAGTACTCCAGAGCAATGGATCACCGGCTGCACCACATGCCAATGAGCTCTACGATATTTTTGTCGAATATGGTCTTGATCCGGCAGTTGCACTCGCATTCTTTGCTCACGAATCGTCATATTGCAAAGCTGGTGTGTGTATTGATCACGACACAAAAAGCTGGGGCAATATGCGAGCGGCGTATAATCGGACACGTATTGTCGGGGTTGCCCCTGGTCCGTTTGTTCGTTATCGTTCCTGGCAGGACAGTGCCCGTGACTGGTCAGAGCTTATTCTGTACCGCTATGTCAACCGTGGCCTTGATACCGTCGCCAAGGCTATTCCTGTCTACGCGCCTGCATCTGACAACAATGTCCCCTCAGCTTACATCCGTTCTGTCAATGGCATGGTGGCGCGGTGGCAAGGTGTCTCACCAACTGTCTCGAATGTCGACCTTGCGCCCTACTATTCACAAACGCTTGATGTTGCATTGGTGATGGAAACATTCCGGGCCAATGAATTGGAATACTACCCGGAATGGGCCTTCCACAAGTATATGCTCGACGAAGCTCGCGCTGGTCGTCCGCTCGGTACGCCAGTTGATAAAAGCCGGATTATTACGGTTGGCGACAAACAGTTTGCTGTTCAGGCTTTTGCATTGGACACGCTCTACACACCGCTTGCCGAGGAAGAAAGCGAGACCAACTGGAGCGATGTGCGGCGTTTGAGCGATCTGATCAAACAAACCCCTTCCAGAGATCAGGACGAAGACGCGGAGGATGCTGAGGAAGCTGACGCACAGACGGAGGAAGATGCTGATACTGAGACAGAAGAAAAGAGCACTGTCGATAAGGCAGATGAGTCTGACTAAGCCTTTACGTTTATGAGATAATACGAGCAGTTACCTTTGGTGGCTGCTCGTATTCTTTTGAAATGGATTTGACAGCGTAGAAAGTGAGGTTGTTATACGTGGTCATGGACATTATCCCTCGTTTCGACTAGCAGATGATGTGGTGATTGTTGAGCCATTACGAGAGCTTCTGCACGAGTTATGGAGTTATCGCTATGATGAACTCTGTGATGACAAAGACGACGGTCGTGTTACCGGAGATTTTTGGGAGGACTGTGACCGTCTTATCACCTTCCTCGAGACCGATGATCCATCGCTAGGCCATCGACGTTTGGTGTATCTGGGCTGGGCCATGGCTTTGGCAGCAGCAGCCACCATAAAGCGCGTTACTTCCGAAGATACGCAATCTCCGCCGGTATTTACAGCGGTACGGGCTTTTCTGGAAGATCAACAACCGCCACCTGTCAACTGGTCCGCGACTGAACCTCCTGAGCCTGTAGGTCCGCAAGAACTGAGTGAGGCACGCTATGTTATCGTGGAACTAGCACGGGCATTATATCCCGATCAAGCCGTTGTAGCTTTGTTCGATATCTTGGATGATTGTTTAGACAGTTACGCGATAGAACCTGGCGGACAGTACCGCCGCAATGTCTTTAACTGGATGTTGGTTGAAGTTGTGCCAGCTGCATGGTCGTGTCGGTTGCCATCCACGATGTATGACTTCGATAACCCATGGACACTATCTGAATAGCGTAGCCATGAAACCCCAAATCTGGCGTTCAGCAGAAAGGCATTACAACGGGAATTGCTACAATGCGACCTTTCAACATGACATAACGTATTTATCAGAAGCACTATTTTCCTCTACAGAACTAAGGACGAACCCTACTACAACGTCAGAAGGAAAAAGACACTTGTTGAGGATGCTTATATTGATTACAAGACCAGTGTTTTAAGGTACAATAAATGGTGTTCCAGATAGCTGTCGTGTGAAGGATGAATATCCATGAGTCGCATTGCAACAACTTTTGCTCGATTGAAGCGGGAGCGTCGTACCGCACTTATGCCCTATCTAATGGTTGGTTACCCTGAGCGCGAGTCGGTGCTCGAACTCGCACCAGCATTGGAGGCAGCCGGTGCAGATCTGTTTGAACTGGGTGTGCCGTTTTCCGATCCGCTGGCAGATGGTGCTACCATTCAACGAGCGTCGCAACAGGCGCTTACGAATGATGTCACACTTCCATACTGTATCGAAACAGCGGCGGCATTACGTGAATGTGGTGTGAGTGTGCCGCTGGTGATGATGGGCTATTACAATCCGTTTTTGCAATATGGCATCGAGCGTTTGTGTGCAGATGCGTCTGCTGCAGGTATTGATGGTCTGATTATTCCTGACTTGCCGCCGGAAGAGGCACAACCATGTGTACAGGCGTGTCAGGCCAATGATCTCGACTTTATTTGTTTTATCGCACCCACCAGCCCTGAAGAACGCATTGCCAAAATTATTGAAATTGCAAGTGGCTTTATCTATTGTGTTGCATTGACTGGTACGACCGGCGCTCGACAAGATTTGTGGGAAGGCTTACCAGCATTTCTCGGGCGCGTCCGACAACAGACTGACCTTCCGCTCGTTGTTGGCTTTGGGATTAGTACTGCTACGCACGTTCAGCAGGTAAGCACCTATGCCAACGGCGCAATTGTGGCGAGTGCGTTGATCAACACGATGGAGCAGCTACCTGCCAATGAACATATTGATGGATTGACGGATATAGTGCGTCAGCTCAAAAGTGGTACGATAGTATCAGATCAGCCGTAATAATAGTATATCGTGATCAGATATCTCTATGAACTATTGTTTTGTTGACTACAATGCGGTGTGTTATAATAAAACACGCTGCTTCGTGGTGGAACTGTATCCATATTATAGTGTAATGTAAACAAGAGAGATGTTTGTTACGATCTTCAAAGGAGAGGTTCGTTATGATGCAAGGACAGGCACGCGCTTACATTCTGATTGAGGCAGAGGCCGGACAGGTTGGTGCAGTGATCGCAACGCTTCGTGGTATTGATGGGGTACACACTGCCGATCCGGTAACGGGACCATATGATATTGTCGTCATGATCGAAACAGGTGATCAGCGTGATGTTGGCCGATTGGTTATGAACGAAATTCACGCTATTGATGGTATTAAGCGGACAATTACATGCCTCGCTATTTGAGAAAAGTGAAAAAAGGTGTCGATGTTAGGCTAGTCGGACACTGATGGTGACATAACATTACGTGTTGAAAGAAGGAAAATCATGAGCAAAGGATTGGAAGGCATTGTAGCAGCTTCCACAGCTATTAGTTGCATTGATGGAATGAATGGACGATTGTATTATCGAGGTCTTGACATCAATGACTTGGCCGAAAAGTCTGATTTTGAAGAAACAACTGCGCTTTTGTGGTATGGCAAACTACCCAATCGCCATCAGTATGAAAGTTTTCGGAAAAAATTTGCCGACAACCGTCAGATTCCTAATGAAGTGTTGGCGATGATGATGTCGATGCCGAAAGAGACATCGGCTATGGAGGTGATGCGTACAGCTGTCTCAGCGCTTTCTCCGTATGATCCACAAGTGTCGGATAATTCACTGGAGGCCAATGTTCAAAAATCCATCCGCTTGACTGCATCAATGCCAACTATCGTTGCTTCATGGGATCGTATTCGTAATGGGCTCTGGCCCATCCCACCAAGCACCACGTTGGGTCACGCGGCGAATTTCTTGTATATGATGACAGGCAAAGAGCCTGATCCGCGTGTGGCCCGTATCCTCGACATCTGTCTCATCCTGCATGCCGACCATGGGTTGAATGCATCGACCTTCTCTGCACGTATCACGTCATCAACACTCTCCGACCTTCACTCAGCGATTGTGGCCGCAATTGGGACCCTCAAAGGCCCGTTGCACGGTGGTGCAAATGAGCAAGTCATGCGTATGTTGCTTGAGATAGGCGATCCTGATCGATCAGAGCAATACATTCGTGGTGCTCTTACCGCCAAAAAGAAGATAATGGGCTTTGGCCATCGGGTCTACAAAGCCGATGATCCACGAGCATCGTGGCTACAAAAACTCGCTGGCGACTTAGCCGACACCTCTGGAAATCGCACATGGTATGAAATTTCTGAGCGTGTACGTACCATGGTGCAAGAGGCCAAGACTCTACCGGTAAATGTGGATTTCTATTCCGCATCAGTTTACTACACACTCGGCATACCTATCGATCTGTTTACGCCGATCTTTGCCATTAGTCGTGTATCGGGATGGACAGCGCATGTGTACGAACAGTATAGTGATAATCGCTTGATCCGCCCAGAGTCAGAGTACATTGGGCCGATGGAAGTGCCATATACATCGCTCGATCAACGTTCATAATGGATGTGATTTTTCATCTATGGTATGTGGGAACCTTTTGGAAGGGCGCAACGTCATGACACTGTTGACCCTCCTTTGAGTAGTGGCCTATACCTCCGGGTATAGGCCATTGCTCTTGTAGAAGCAGATCATGAAACAAACTATCTCGCTTGTATGCACGGTGCGTGATGAAGCTGATAATATTGCGGCGCTCCTCGACTCCATGCTTCAACAAACACGCCTTCCCGATGAAATTGTGATTAACGATTGTTTGAGCCACGATGCAACACCACAGATTGTCGAAACATATATCGCACAAGGGCATCCAATTCGTCTTGTTCAGGGGGGGCACAACATTCCTTCCGGTCGTAATAATGCGATTCGCCATGCCCACGGCCCAATTGTAGCCTGTACCGATGCTGGCCTCACCCTCGATCCGCACTGGCTAGAGCGCATTATTGAACCACTTGAGCAAAACAAAGCCGACATTGTTGGTGGGTTCTTTCGGCCTATGCCGCAGAGTCTCTTTGAATTAGCACTGGGCTCCACTAATTACCGTGAAGCAGCAGAAATACACCATGAAGCTTTTTTGCCCTTCGGTAAGTCAGTGGCATTTTCGAAACGTGCCTGGGAACGTGTGCAAGGATACCCCGAATGGGTTGATCATTGCGAAGATGTACTGTTTGATCTTGCCCTCAAACGTGCAGGGTTTCGTTTTGCTTTTGTGCCCGATGCACTTGTCCTCTTTCGGCCTCGTCCATCGTTTGCGGCTTTTGCAAAGCAGTATTTTTTCTATGCTCGCGGAGACGGGATGGCAGGTTTATGGCCGAAGCGATACCTTATTCGCTATGCAACTTATACTGCCGGTACAGGATTACTCATGGCTGCGTGGCGGCAACCATGGGCTCTGGTGCTGCTGGGGTTGGGTGGTTTTGCGTATACCCGAACGCCCCTTCGTCGATTACGCCTGCGCGCCGGTGGATTAACGAAACGCGAGTTTGTACAGGCTGCGTCACTCATACCCTTGATTCGTGTTGTTGGTGATATATCCAAAATGGTGGGGTATCCCGTGGGTGTGTTGCGGCGTCTTCGGAAGCAACGATAGCATTATTGCAGTATTTGTTATTCTATGGAGAAAGATAACAGCGATACTTTACGAGACCCTCTTGACAAAAAAATCGTTTACCGCTAAACTATTTTTGTGAGTCAACAAGATGCTATACAAAATACATATGCCACCAATCGCCAGACAGCAACACAAATCTGGTTGCGGATGATTCGAGTTGCTCAAAAGATTAGCCAGGCTGCTGAAGCCCCGCTTGATGCCATGGATCTGACGGCACCTCAGTTTGATCTACTCGCACAACTCGTTCAGACAGAAGGGATTATGCAGCAGGAATTGGCAGAAAAGATGCACGTAACCAAGGGAAATATTAGCCAATTGTTGACCAAACTAGAGGAAAAACAACTCATCCTGCGCCAAAAGGAGGGACGCACAGTGTATGCGTATCTTACACCTGCGGGGCGCAAACTTATCGAGGCAGAACTCGTCAACTATGATCATTTTGTGGCGAGCCGATTTACGGCTCTGTCTTCTGAAGAACAGCGAGATTTGCTCAAATTACTGCACAAGCTTGATCGTTCTTTGTAGTTTTTAACGCAAATAGTTGAACGATAACCTTTCTGTATGCTGTCCAGCGTCATGCTGGAATAATTTTTACTGAATAGTTTAGTGGTAAACTTTTTGGTGTTAACTCTCTACCCCTCTATAGGAGAGGAAACCTATACAAATACAAAGACAATGTATGGCCTTTATACATCACAAACACCCTCATAGAGCAGATTTTTAAGGCAGTATATTTCTATTGATAAGAAAGGACCTGATATATGTCAGAACACAATGTAGCTCTGGTCACTGGTAGTACCGATGGTATCGGTTTTGAGACCGCTAAAGGTCTAGCTCAGCGCAATTTCACAACGATCATTGTTGGTCGTAACGAGGAACGTGGTCAAGCGGCGAAGCAGGCTATTCGTGAGGCAAGCGGACAACGGCGTGTACATTTTATTGCTGCTGATCTGTCATCGCAAGAGGCAACTCTCTCGCTTGTCAATGAGGTACAGCAACGTTTTAACCGATTGGATGTACTGATCAACAACGTGGGCTCACTCATGAAGGAACGACGTGAAACGGTCGATGGTATTGAGTGGATGCTGGCAATGAACCATCTCAATCCATTTCTGTTGACCCTGCAACTGCTGCCACTCCTTCGATCAAGTGCACCAAGTCGCATTATCAATGTGACGAGCAATACCCATCGTATGGTTCGACTCAATCTTGATGATGTACAAGGTCACACAAAGTTTGCTGGTATGCAGTTGTATGGTCAGGCCAAGTTACTCCATTTACTCACATCATATGAATTGGGTCGTCGATTAGAGAGCAGTGGTGTAACGGTCAACATCGCCGATCCAGGTGGTGCCGATACACCTATGTCGCGTCACGGTATGGGCTTAGTAGCACGGTTAATGACACTTGCAGGGTTTACGCGTAAACGTGCTGCACAATCATCAATGTATCTTGCGACTACCTCCGAGATACAAGGGCTGTCCGGTGTTTACATTCGCCCCAATCTCACGCGTGGGCGATCATCAGACCTTTCATACGATCCTGAGTTAGCAAAACGCACATGGTCGATCAGTGAACAACTTTTAAAATACCCAGTAACACTGTAAGGAGTACTAACATGGATACACAAATAGCACTCATCACTGGTGGTACAGGGGGCATTGGGAAGGAAGTCGCACGCGGTTTGGCGAGTCGCAATATGCATGTCACCATTGTAGGTCGTACCAGAGACAAAGGTCAGCAAGCAGTACGCGAATTACGAATGGCAACTCATAACGAGCATATTGACTTTATCCAAGCAGATCTTTCGCTTATGCGTGATGTCGAACAGGTTGCCCAACAGTTTCGCGACCAGCATGACCGCCTCGATCTGCTTGTGCATAGTGCGGGTGTCATCTATCTGAAATTTGATCGAACAGACGAAGGGCTTGAACGTAACATTGCATCAAGCTATCTCAGCCGCTTTTTGCTCACCAATCTACTGTTGGATTTGCTTCAGCTTAGTGCCCCAAGTCGCGTAATCAACATTGCTGGCTCACGAGGAAAGGGAACTATTGATCTGGGACACTTTAATAGCCCTCGCTATGGTGGGATGCGTGCCCACGGTCAGGCACAGGCGGCTAACGATGCATGGACTTTGGAATTTGCCAGAAGGGTGGATGGGTCAGGAGTGCAGATAGCAGCACTTAATCCAGGGGCCGTGGATACAGATATCCGTCGAGAGTTTCCCCAATGGTCATTAGCGCTCTTGAAATTCATCTTTGGACGCAATGCCAAAACACCTTCTGAGGGAGCAGAATTACCCTTATGGCTTGCAACAGCAGCAACAGATATCAATGGAAAATTGTTCAAACCACCGTATCAACAAATATCTGTAGCAGATAGTATGCGCGATTTTACCAAGCTTCGGCAAGTATGGGATGCGAGTGCACAGGCTACACATATGGAGGAGCGGCTATCTAGATTATTGTTATTGCAAACTAGCAATGCTGACAGATAGTGGGTTATGTGATTTGTTGTTTGTAAAATAGCAGCTACTATCAGAGTTGCATATGCGAATTAACTATGCTAAGTTGTAACTGGCAATGCTCTTTCTAGGTGGTCTTCGTGCCTATGAACATCACACAAAGCGCTCTGTGGTTGGAAATTGTAACTTTTGGTTTGGCGTTGTGGTTGGGGTTTTATCTCCTGTCGCGAAATCCGGCCAAGCTAGCGCTGCGCTTCACCAGCTTTGGGCTCATTGCGTATGCGCTAGGGCTAGCGTTCAACTTGTTGAGCCAGCTAGCACCACCTGCGATTGCGTCGCTCTATGTGCGTCTTCAATGGTTCTTTTTGCTACTCCCTGGTCTCTGCTGGTCTACGGCCATCATATCGTTGTTGCCAGAACAACTATCATTCCGTGAGCGATTGGTTCGTGCCTGGACACGTGGCGTTTTTCCGCTTACCACACTGTGTTGTATCGCTGTTATTGCCACAGGAGCGGTATTTGATTCTTCTACCATTCTTACCTCAACAGGATGGCGTTATCTTCTCCTGGTATTTGTCGTAATTGTACCGATGGTTGTAAGCGTAGTGCTGCTGGCAGTAGCACTACGAATGGTACGATTTCAACGAACGTTCAGCCTCTTGTTGTTTGCGGTGATTCTTTCTTGTACGAGCACCGGTTTGTTAATCCTGCCATTTGATTGGCTTCCTCAAGCATGGCTTATTCTGCTTCTTGGCGGGGATCTGGTCTTTCTTGGTGTTACTATTGCGGTACTTGATGCCTTTGATGAAGGTGAAACGCTGCTACCACACTTTATCCGGTCGTTGGATGCAGCGCTGCTTATAGCAGTGATATTTGGTAGTCAGGTGGTCTTCGTCATGGCTTTAAGCACCGGTGTGACGTTGCCTATGGCTACGTTGCTTCTCTCAACTATTACGGCAGCTATTGCGTTTTCAACATTTGCTGATCAGTTCCAGAGCCTGCTTGATATATTTGCCTTCGCGAGTATGCCGCGTCTGCGTAGGCAGCGTGCCGAGTTGCGTGCAGTAGCAAACGCCTTGCCTCGGGTTGATGAAGCCACTGATTTACATTCGTTAGATGATAGTGAATTTGTGCGTCTTACGCGGCGGGCATTTAGTCATTTTGGGGATCTGGCACACTTAGCAGGAAGCCCATTAACACATCTTCCTATCGTAGAGGATCGTCTAGTCGCACGAAATGCTGCTGGCGATGGGATTGAACGTGCCATAGAACTCAAGACATTGCTCACTGAAAGTGTTGATCGTTTGAAGCCCCGTAACAAAGGCCATTTTGGCACCTCTGATGAATGGCGATACTACAATGCGCTCTATTTTCCATACGTGGTCGGGCTCAAGCCCTACAGTCGCCGTGCAACACACGACGGGCTTGATCAGGCGACCCGCGAAGTACTGATGTGGTTTCAACAGTCTGTTCCTGAACGCACACTCTACAATTGGCAAAATGCTGCTGCAAAGCTGATTGCCCACGATCTCAAAGCCCAACTGAGGTATGACAAATCAAAGCAGCCATCGTGACTCAGCCGACACAATAATGTGTCACTCTTCCTTTTGGCAGTAGATGGCAGTGGTTTTCGTGGACATGGCAGTAATTTTTGGCCTACTGTAAACCTGCAAAATGTAGTTAGCGCATGTATCAGGAGGTTTACAAAATGATAGGTCAAACAACAGTTCAACCAGTTTATCCAACTAAAGATCAATTTATGCGTAATGTACTACGTGCTGATGGTCTATTTTGTGGATTAGTTGGCATCAGTGCTCTTGTTGGTGCTGCTCCACTCGCAGCGCTTATGGGTATTCCTGCACCTATAGCTCTGGTTGCGCTTGGCATTGTCTGTACTGTTTACGCTGCCATATTATTTGCTTTTGCTGCGCGGGAACGCATCAGTCGTTGGGTTGCGATTACGCCTTTTGTTCTCAACATCCTGTGGGTGGTCGATAGTATCATTCTACTGTCGCTTGGATTGATCCCGCTCACAACTGCGGGTTTCTGGATTGTGGTTGCTCTTGCCGATATAGCAGCAGTGTTTGCCATTGCCCAGTTTATTGGTATTCGTCGTATGGTGCGATAAAACAAGGAAAGAGCGACTTTTCCATGCAGAAAAGTCGCTCTTTGCGTTCTCACGATCAATCTGATGGACAAATCACAATGGTGTTACTTGCCCAATCCGAGTCAATCCGGCTTGCATATGCTGCCCGCGCTCTGGCAGTTGTTCTATCAGATCACGTGGAAGTATCATCTCAACACGTGCACCAAAGCGTATGGTGCTTAATGGATGTCCTGCCTCAACATGGTCACCTTTGGCAATATGGCAGATAAGTCGTCGAGCGAGAGGTCCCGCAGTAAGGATAATCATCAGAGGGCCCCACTCTGTAGTGATACCAATGTACTGACACGCGTTGTGTTCGTGTGTGCGGCGTTCCCATACTGGACGGTATTCACCAGGTACATATTCAAGATAGTCAACGACACCAGAAGCAGGGCTACGCTGGACTGATACATCAATTGGTGTGGTGTCTATTGAAAGTCTTACAGCATCTGTATGCAAAAAGCGGTGTTCATAGAATTCATCAATGCCCACAATCGTGCCATCTGCAGGGGCAAATAATGTTTCACGCTCATCGGGTGTGACACGTTTAGGATTGCGATAGAAGAGTGCTGCGAGAGCGGTCAGTGCCAGTGGCCAGGCGGCCATCTTTGGGCGCAGACCTAATATAATACCTGTTAGTCCCAACCCAATACCTACCACAGGTGTAGCCTCGGCATCGAGTCCAGGGAGACGTGTTTTGGGTGTTGGAGATGTGTGCTCAGGCATAGTGTCCTCATATACGTTTTCCCTCAATTATAGGTTATGTCAGAACAATTCCGGTAAAGGTATCAGGAGGGTGAGGGAGGTATTAATAAGCTCTTGATCGGATTGTAGCACGGTCATTCACAAAAATCAAACCGGTTACTGTTTGCGGTGGTTATGCTTTGGTAATGCGTGCGTGTGATACTATTTCCAATCACCATCCCTCCTTCTCTTACTCAACCACCTGCTCACTTTTCCCCGTGAGTGGGTGGTTGTTGTTGGCATACTTGGACAATGTTGATGGGCGTGTCGAAAGACATGCCCATCAATGCTTCTTCTCCCGATTATGTTATCTGTTCTATGGTGTCCCGCCACCGAAATCATCCATTATGGTTCCTTGCGCGTTGATCGTCCAAATACCGATTCGACCGCCATCCCCTCGATACGGCCAGCTACTTGACACAGTAACACTCCCGACGAGTGTGTCGTTTTGGTATATTTCAACAGTGCCATCTGCGCGTGCACGCGCACCAAAGAGGTCACCTTCCTGAAAACTTACACTTAAATCGGTGCCGTGTTGTATCCAGTTGCCATAGTTATGGCAGGTCCATACCTGGACAATCTCATTCTGCGGATTGTAGAGCACTTCGAGAACGTCGCATTGGCTGGTTCCCTGTCCTTTGAGTAACAAGTCTATTTCATTTGCATTGTCGTTGATGGAGGTAAGTGTGACATAGGCTTCTTGGTCAGGACCAAAGGTTTCGCCCCAATACATCAGGACACTTCCACCGTTTGCCATCGTGAGGGTATTGTCCTCTACACCATATCCGGTTGTGTTTCCGACCCAGGCTGGTCCCAGTGGACCATCAGGTCGGTCAAAATCATCAAGAACGTTTGTTATTGGAAAGCCGATACTTTGCTCATAGGTGTATGTAGCTGTGTACGTTGCCGAGTCTTCACCAGCTACGATAGTATGGCTACGTTCACTCTGATCTGACCATTCGTCAAATGTGTAGGTTATTCCATCAATTTCTACCATTGCTGGTGTGTCGACCGCATTGCTCGAACCAATGATGACCGTTTGTGTGAATGGAGTTACTGTAGTAATGCTGTTGAGACCCATCGTAATACCTGGTGGCTCTGACTCAAAGCTGAGATCGACCGTTTCAGGATAGAATTGGATGGTTGTTGAGTCTTGTAAGCCTCCAGAGTCTGTGACTGTCAGTTGGATTTCAAGGTATGAAGGATATTCATGATCAGGTGCATTAAATGTACCACTCTTCACGCCGTCGGTATCAATGAGTGGGTGAATATGACAGTTGGTTGGTGAGTAACAGTGGTGGAGTAAGATCTCCCACGCAAATGCCGAAGCTGGGAGGTTCTCGTCCTGCGTATCCTCAGCCTCACCAGAGAATGTGATGCTATCCCCCACACGCCATGTATCACTTATGAGCGGCGTTTCAATGATAGCGGTTGGTGGTGTATTGTTCGCCGTGATAATGATTGAATCGGTATCCGCATCCCCCATACTATCAGTTACGCGTAACCGCACCATATAACTGCCTGGTTCTTCATAATCATATGTTGGATCGATCTCAGTTGAATCATCATAGTCACCATCCCCATCCAGATCCCACGCGTAGGTGAGTGTGTCATCAGGATCGGGATCGCTGGAGTTGCTTGCATCAAAGGAAACGGTTAATGGCGCGATTCCACTGGTCGGATCTGCGTCAATACTCGCTGTTGGTGGTTGGTTACCACTAAAGTATTGAATACGTCGAACAGTTCCGCCAATATCGATATAGAACAGATCACCATTTGGACCAATCTTGAGACTTACCGGGCGTGCTGCGCTGCTTATGAAAGTGGTACGGGTGCTGGGGTCTGGGTTCCCGTCTTCATCTGCAAACATGACCCAGATGCAGCGGCGTGAGTAGTCGGAGAAGAACAAAGCTCCGTCGTATTCGGAGGGATAATCACCACTAGTGTAAAATGCAAGTCCGGCAATGGAGGAGCCGCCTGTGGGACATTCCTCTCCTGGTACAACTTTGTCTGCGTGTCGATAAGCATAAAATGGGTCAGTATGTGCATCTGCCTCACTATAGAGATTCTCACATATTGTGAGATTACGACTGTCATACCGTGATTGGCGCGATGGACCTTCGTAGCAGGGCCAACCAAAATTTTCAATAATGTCATCGTTTGTGTTTGTGACAACATTTAGTTCTTCCCATGTTCCCCATCCAACATCGCTGATCCAGAGTTCATCAGTACCTGGGCGAACGGCAAAACGAAAGGGATTACGGAGCCCGTATGCAATAATACGTTGTGCATTCGGGTCGTTGCTGCTGTAAAGTGGGTTATCAGGTAATGCTGCACCAGTGTCTGGGTCAACCCGTATGATTGCCCCATCGAGTGAAGCCGGATCACTATCTGTACGAATATCCTGGCTACGTAAAGCTCCACCTTCAGCATGTGGTGGATTCTGGTTGCCGCCTATACCGGATGGTGGATCATTACATGGGTTGAGTGGTGCACCTTTTTGACCATAATCAGGGAACCCAAAGCTCGCACCATCGCCAGCACTTGCATAGAGTGCACCATCTCTCCCAAATTCCACCGCTCCAATTGAGTGGCTAGGATATTGTTGACACCAATCCTCAACCAGGACGTATTCCTGTCCAATCATCGAATCGCCGGACGCTTCTAAACGTGAAAGGCGACCAAGCACTACACATCCATCATCGGTTGCCCCCGGTGGATCAGGGCATTGGTCATCCCAGCGCGGTGGTGTCCCACCAAAATCAGCATCATACGTATACAAGGCATACACATAGGGCTCGGTTGGAAATGCCGGATCAAGGGCCAGCCCAAGGAGTCCTCGATCCCAAAAGTTATGGACGTTGGTTTCCAAATCGGCGAATATCGTTGGGGTCGTATCGGTCAAACTATCGAAAATCTTAATCTTGCCACCCTTCTCAGCGATGAATATTCGTCCATCGGTGGCAAACTGAATGTCAGTTGGTTTGTCCAATCCGCTAAAAACGGTTGTTTGCTGGAATCCCTGTGGTAGTGTTGCGGCGAATGTAATGACTGGTGCTGGCAAATTTGCTGCCAGTACAACAACAATAAGACTAATTGTTACAAGCGTGAGATTGCGTGTGAGTAGTGTTACTCCGACAGGCCAACGCATGAACTTTCGCATACAGCACCCCCATCCTTCACACATGTCTGACAGATAGTGTTGCCCCACGCCACAAGAGAGGGAAGTCTACATAGATTATGTGTTCATTGACAAAATTGATGACGACGAGGATCTCAGTTCATAGTATAATTATGTCATCACAGTGTGATGAAAATAGAGTGTTTTGATGATGAATAGTTTGTCAGAGGTGCTTTTTGCTCTATGAAAAGCACTTGTACGCAATAGAGGCTGTGGCGCTTTTTTCTGATATCTGCGCGTCGTTGCGTAAACTCTACAGACACAAGTATGATCGATGAAGATCGTAAAGGGGGACTGATGAAAACGACACAAGAGCGTATTGAAGACCTACGTCATCGGCACGAACAAGCACGTACCACCGATCCTCGTGCAGCAGAAAAACAGCATGCACGAGGCAAAATGACGGCCCGTGAGCGCATTGAAGAATTGCTCGACCCTGGTTCATTTGTCGAATTGGACGCCTTTGCTGTTCACCGCACACATGCCTTTGGTATGGACAAACGTCACCCACTAGGGGATGGTGTAATCACCGGACATGGAACGATTGATGGCCGTGCAGTATGTATTTTCTCACAAGATTTCACGGTCTTTGGTGGATCACTTGGTGAAGTGTTCGCCGAGAAAATCTGTAAAGTGATGGATCTCTCGCTTCGAATGGGTGTGCCTTGTATTGGATTAAACGATAGCGGAGGCGCACGTATTCAAGAAGGCGTCGTTAGCCTAGGAGGGTATGCCGAGATATTCTATCGGAATGTCATGGCTTCTGGTGTGGTGCCTCAAATCTCGCTCATTGCTGGCCCATGTGCTGGTGGTGCCGTGTACTCACCAGCCATGACCGACTTCATCATGATGGTCAAAGGTACATCGCAGATGTTTATCACTGGCCCTGATGTGATCAAAACAGTTACCAATGAGGAGGTTGGTTTTGAGGAGCTTGGCGGTGCAATGACACATAATACCCGTAGTGGGGTGGCTCATTTTGCTGTCGATGATGAAACCATCGCATTCGCACAATTACGAGAGCTTCTCTCTTTTCTTCCTGCCAACAATCTTGAAGATCCACCTTACATCGCACCAGAGGACGATCCTGAACGAAAAGAAGACTCGCTCCAGACGATTATTCCGGACAGTGCAAAAAAGCCATACGATATAACTCAGGTCATTGAGGCTGTCGTTGATGATAGTATCTTTTTTGAAGTTCAGCCATTCTGGGCACGCAACATCGTGATTGGCTTTGCTCGGCTTGATGGTCATGTCGTGGGTGTAGTCGCCAATCAGCCCTTGTATCAGGCAGGTACACTAGATATCGATTCATCTGTCAAAGGTGCTCGTTTTGTCCGCTTTTGTGATGCTTTCAATATTCCGCTCGTTACTTTTGTTGATGTTCCGGGTTTTATGCCAGGTACACAGCAAGAGTATGGTGGGATTATTCGCCACGGTGCAAAATTGTTGTATGCCTATTGTGAAGCCACCGTTCCCAAACTAACGGTCATTACTCGCAAAGCATACGGTGGTGCGTATGACGTGATGGCCAGCAAACATATTCGGTCTGATTTTAATTTTGCATGGCCTACCGCTGAAATTGCAGTGATGGGGGTTGATGGCGCAGTCCTTATTATCTTCCGCAAAGAACTGGCTGAAGCCCAAGATCCAACTACCCGCTTACAAGAGTTGGCAGATGATTACCAAAATCGATTTGCCAACCCCTACGTTGCAGCTGAACGTGGCTATATTGATGCGGTTATCGAGCCGCGGGAGACCCGTCCGGCCCTGATACGGGCGCTCCACTTCGCTCGTACGAAACGTCAAACACTTCCTTCACGGAAACATGGCAACATCCCTCTCTAATACAAATGCAATGAGGTATGGCAATAAAATACATTGTCATACCTCATTGGTGCTTTTAAGCAATACGTCTCTATTTGTTCACGAAATCTCAATCTGAATACCTATTGCGTTGTTCCTTTGGCGTATGTTAATATAAAACCAGAGCTAAATGTCCCATCTATGTATACAATACAGGGGATATAAACTACTATCATCATGACTACAACGAACGAACATATTGAACAGTCTGAGCGCGTCATTGAGTTGCGGCTTCCCAGCCGTTTGGGGTATGAGAAAGTTGCTATCGATACTGCGTCATCTCTTGCCCGGCGTATGGGTTTTGCGGATGAACGTATCGATGCATTGCGTACAGCTGTAGGCGAGGCGGTAACGAACGCAATAGAGCATGGGAACGATAAAGACTCGGCCACCAAAGTCAATGTCATTCTCATGTTTCGCCCAGATGAACTTGTTGTGAGTGTTGCTGATCAGGGTCGTAAATATCTTAAAAAAGATAAAACAGTTACGGCACCTTGTATTCAAGAAGCTTTACAAAAAGAAGATAAGGGTGGGTGGGGTATCTGGCTTATCCGTTCCTTAATGGATGAGGTAGAGTTTTCAACGGCACCAAGTGGTGGTAACCAAATTCGCATGGTTATCCACCTTGAACCATAACATACAATAATCGTCTCATGATACATTCATCTCAGTCACACATACTAGAATTTTGTTTCCCAAGTGCTTTTGGTTGCGAAAAAATAGTGTTAGACGCTATTTCTACATTTGCGTACCGCTGTGGTTTTAGCGATGAACAGATTGCAAACCTTAAAACTGCCTTGGGCGAGGCCTGTGTGAATGCGATAGAACATGGAAACCAGTGTTGTGATCAGCTCCAAGTTCAAGTGCACTGTATGTATGATAAACAGTGCCTTTCGGTGGATGTACGAGATCAGGGCCTGAAGAAATATCAAGTATCTAGTCCACCTGCATCTATCGAACATAAACTACAGGGCCGTGCTGCGCTGCGAGGTATGGGGCTGTCAATCATCGGTCAGTTAGTCGATGAAGCAGGCTTTATAGATTCTATAGAACACGGAAATCAATTTCGATTTACGATGTATCGACGCTCAAGTTAGCCTGCTGTTAAATACCGTAGTATATAGACGTACATATCTGTTGTTTGTGTAACAAATTATAGCAAAAGATATCTGATAAAAAGCGCAAGAGTAATTGGTTCAGTTGCGTCCATCCATTGTTGTCGTGTACAATGCAAACCAGATAAAACGATCTTAAATTGTAGAACGAGTGAAGCTGTGTGCTGTTTCCCCACATTAGTGATGTCAAACATTATTATGTACACACTATGTGAAAATCATTACACTCTAAGTAGTAGTAGTATGCGCGGGAACTTCCAGCAATAAGTTTGTAAGGAGCACATGACTATGATGTTGGAAGATGAGTTAAATGTCAGTATTCGAGAACGTGATGGTGTTGCGATTATCGATCTGATCGGTGATGTGACCACATTTGCGGAAGAGAAAATCAATAGCGCGTATGCACAAATCACGCAGCAAGGTAGTAAGAACATCCTCTTGAACTTTCGCCAAAATGATTACATCAACAGTGCTGGTATTGCCATACTCATTGGTATTTTGACTGAAGTCAATAGTCACGAGCAAAAATTAGCATTCAGTGGATTATCGCAGCATTTTCAGAAGATTTTTCGGATGGTAGGCTTGGCCCAATACGCGGATATCTATCAAGATGAAGATGAAGCAATTCAGGGTTTTACTGACACAAGTTTAAACTAAAACAGTGGGAGCAAAAATGCTCCCTGTTGTTTTCCTTTTGCCTCACCGAATGACTATTCCCTCTCCTTCCTTCACCTCTCCGATTTCCCAGAATGGCTCTTGTATGGCATGTAGTTTTTCCTGAACCTTAGACATGTTGCTTGGGGGAACGGCGATCAGCAATCCTCCCGATGTCTGTGGATCGAAGAGTATGTTGGTGTGAGCAGTTTCAAGTGTAGTGCCTAACGACACAAAGCCATTGTTCAGCAGATAGTCACGGTTGCGGTTGAGTCCTCCTGGTAGGATGCCATCACGCGCATATGTGAGCGTTCCTGGCAATACAGGAATATACTTAAGATTGATGACGAGTTGTACTTGGCTGTTTTGCGCAAGTTCATGGGCATGCCCAAGTAACCCATAACCCGTAATATCTGTCATCCCGTGAATAGTTATATCATCTGACATAGCTATTTCGGCTGCCTTGCGATTGAGTCGTAACATACTTGCTGTTGCATCCTCTAAATGACTTTCGTCAACGACACCTCGTTTGTGAGCAGTAGTAACAATGCCGGTGCCAAGCGGCTTGGTCAGCAAGAGCTGATCTCCGGGTTGAGCATGTGCTTTGGTCAGAATGCGATCTGGATGGATAAGGCCCGTTACACAAAGACCGTATTTAGGTTCTGCATCGACAGTTGTGTGTCCTCCTGCAACCACAGCCCCAGCCTCGGCCACTTTATCTGCGCCGCCTTGCAAAATAGCACTGATAATATCTGATGGAAATTGTTCTGGGAAACCCGCAATAGCCAGTGCAAGAATCGGTTTCCCGCCCATGGCATATACATCACTCAAGGCATTGGTGGCTGCAATCGCACCAAAGGTGTAGGGGTCATCTACAATTGGTGGAAAGAAATCAACTGTCTGTACAAGCGCTTGATCATCTGCAACACGATAAACCGCTGCATCGTCACGTATATCAAGACCGATGAGCAGATTTGGATGTGAGGGTAAACTAAGTGAACGCAGAACCTGCGTTAGGGTTCCAGGCCCCATTTTGGACGCTCAACCAGCACAGGAGGCCAGTTCAGTTAAGCGAATCAGATCATCTCGGTCGTGCATGTAATTGCCAGCCTTGAAAAACGAATTACAAACATCCATACTACGGGAGAACAAATTATTCTCGATTATTATACACTAAATGATATAATAGAAGAGCAAACATGTCGTTAAAGGATGCAGTCCATGTTTATTTTTATCTTCCTTGCCTGTGCAATAATTATCATCGTCGTGATCTACGCATTATGGCGCTATTGGGAAGATCTTGTGCAGGTATCACCTGAGGAAGAGGCATATGATAAGGATGTTGCACAACTTAATGAACGACAAGCAAACCGTATGAGTGATGAGCGATTAGCACGGGTAACCTCTGAGGATGAAGCATGGGATGTGATGGTCAAGCGTGGCATGCGGTTAGCAAAATCGCGTGACCAGTCCACAGAAAAAGAGCAAAGCCCCATACGTGATCGCCCACGTACTAGTCGTGAAAACGTACAGAATCGACAGCGGCTGCGTGAGAGACCACAAGCACAACAGCAGTCGCATGAGACACGTCGTATGCCCAGACGTTGGTGATCTCAGTTACTACCAACCCTGTGCAAGTTCTTCTAATCCTGAGCGATTAACGAGTGTAATAGTGGAGCGATCAATTTCCAACAGACGAGCTGCTCGAAATTGATTGATGACTTTGGTAACTGTCTCGCGATAGGCGTTGATCATCTCAGCAAGTTGCCGATGGCTTCGGCGGGGAAATTGCTCAACATGTTCTCCATCACGGTTTTGTGCCATATCAAGGAGAAGTGAGGCCAAACGTGCTGGTACTGATTTGAAAGCTACCTCGTCGATTTGATGGCTAATCCGCAGACGATACTCACCTAATTCTTCAAGTAACTTGAGGGCAAGTGACCCATCCTGCGACATCATCGTGAGTAGATATGAACGTCGTATACGATACATGCGCACAGACGTTAATGTTTCGGCGAAGGAATCATATAGTCCTTCACCAGTCATTGTTACATGTCCGAATATATGTCCTGGTTCTACTACATGTAGCATAAGGGTGCGTTTTTCGGGTGCGAGAAGGTGAAGACCTATCTGCCCATGTGTAACAAGGAAGAGATCCTGCGACGGTTGATCAGGGGTGTAGATTGTCTTTCCACGTGACCAGTCTTCTGCAATAGTGTCTTGAGCAAGACACTTCCACATACCAAAAGACTCTTTAACCCGATCTTTCCGACGTGGCATATACAGAACCTCCATATACATTTTAATACTATTAGCATTGTAACACAGGATAGTCCATTTTGTGTGATCTATCTTAGCGTAGATTTCATGTAGGTTTCTGTAACTTTTATCTATGGTTACACGTCTTTCTATAGGATGATCAATCTTGTGGTGTGTCTTAATATGTTGTTAACGATCAATGCATGAGACGATAGCTATGGACTCAAGACAACACTGGCCCCGTTTGTGGGTTTTCTTGAGTTATATTGTGGTTGGTGCTACTGCACTCTGGTTGCGTATTGCCGATCTAGGGCTCTTTATTAGTGGCGATGAAGCAAACTTTTGGATTCGTCGTTCTGAGGTCTTTTGGGCAGCAATACGCTCAGGTGATTATGGTGCAACGGCGCTAACTGAACACCCTGGCGTTACCACCATGTGGTTGGGAAGCTTGGGTATCTGGCTTCAGAACGTTTTTGCTGATAGTGGTTTTGTGATCTCGCATTCCTTCGCCAGTTATCTTGGTTTTGTGCGGCTGCCACTAGCAATTGTACATATTGGAAGCATTGTTGTTGGTTACTGGTTACTACGCCGCCTCTTTCCTTCCGCAATTGCTTTGCTGGCTGCATTGCTATGGGCTAGCGATCCATTTGTGGTTGCATTTAGTCGTTTTCTTCACGTTGATGGACTAATGACCACCTTTGCTACCCTTAGTTTTCTTTTAGCTTGCTATTACTGGTATCACAAAGCCCATTTTCTGATCGTCATTGCATCAGGAGTGTGTGCCGGTTTGGCTATTCTCAGCAAATCACCAGCACTTATTCTTTTGCCAACCGTATTTGCTGTAGCATACCTCTCTCATATACTACAGCGGCCATCGAGTTGTACGCCGAATTATCTGCTTCAAGTATTTCGACGTACCCTGCCCATATTTGTGCTTTGGTGTGGGGTGTGTGCGGTAACGATTGTGGCGTTGTGGCCTGCTTTGTGGGTTGATCCTCTACGAGTCTATGAGCTATTTCAGGCTGGTGTCGTGATTGAGGGTGGTGAACCTCACGATTTAGGTAATTTTTTCCTTGGTCGCCCAGATGACGCGCCTGGTCTGCTCTATTATCCACTAGCGCTTGTATTGCGTTCAACGCCGCTTACATTATTGGGCATTATACTGGTACCTTTTGTATTGCGTACATTACCAAGCATTTCCCGCCACCATGTGTATGCCTGTGTTGGTTTTGTCCTACTGTTTGTGGCTGTCATGAGCGTCTTTCCCAAGAAATTTGATCGCTACATTGTGCCTGTATTTCCGCTGATTGATATCATTGCAGCAGTTGGTCTCGTAGGAGGAATATATTTCCTTGCGCGGATGATGATGGTGGGATGGCAGCCCAAATTTATAGCAAGTGCATTGAGTGTTATGGGCGCTTTAGCTTTTGTAAATGCGTTGCTCTGGCATCCTTATGGTATTGCCGCGTTTAATCAGCTTTTAGGAGGTACTGCAACCGGAACGCGTACATTCCAGGCTGGTTGGGGAGAAGGATATGAACAAGTAGCCGCATGGCTCAATGAGCAACCTGATATCACAGGTGTATTGACGGTAAGTGGTATGCGTTCGTCTCTACAGCCATTTTTGCGCGAGGGGGCCCAAACCGCTGGACCAGAGAACATGCAACTTCCTGATGCGTCTGGTTATGTGGTTGTGTATTTACGACAGGTGCAACGCGGTCAGTTGTCCGCCCCGTATAATCAGTTTTATCAGCGGGTTCGCCCTTTACACACTGTTACCATTCATGGTGTTGAGTATGCATGGATTTATCAGGCACCTCCTGCTGTGGCCCAATCTCGCTATGCCGATTTTGGTAATCAAATACGCCTGCTTGGCTATGAACAGCAAGATTCAGTAGATGAAGAGAGCCAAGATACCTCTTTTGATTTTACGCTGTTTTGGGAGGTACAAAAGCCACCATCGCAGGATTATATGTTATTTGCACACCTTATTGGTCCTGACGGCCAGCGCCATGCACAGATTGATCTACCTTACTCTCAGGATATCTGGCAGGGACGACCGTATGTGGAAATGCCACTTTCACTGCAATTTCCTGCTGAATTACAATCTGGCAATTATCAACTGATTATTGGTTTGTATGATCAAGAGAGCGGTGAGCGGCTACCACTCGAATCTGAGACAGTTGCAGCGCCTGAGATAGCGGGCCCAAATGCAGTTTGTCTCATCGATATTCGTATTGAGTAAGAAGGTAGGCTGATTACCCGGTATTTTTTAATCCAGCGGCAACACCATTAATACTCAGCAGAATCGCATTTTCCAAAGCAGTGTGGTCAGGTTGCTCAGGATCGGTTCGTAATCGTTGCAGTAGTTCGATTTGAATATAGCTCAACGGATCGACGTATGGATTACGACGATTGATGGATGTTTGCAGTATGGGAGCACCATCAAGAAGTTGCTCGATCTGGGCCACCTGACAGACCATGTGCGTCGTGCGCTGATGCTCATTGCAGATAGTATCAAAGATGGCCTGGGCAAGCGTTTGATCTGGGACGAGTTCCGCGTATCGTTGGGCAATTTGTATATCTGCCTTACCAAGAATCATCTGGGCATTATTGATCACCATACGGAAGAATGGCCAATGTGTATACATATCCCGGAGCAGTTTAAGACGTGATTCAGGGGTTGTTTTCTCTGCCGTTTTTGGTGTTTCCGTGATAAATGCTTGTAGCGCATAACCTACCCCATACCACCCAGGTATCGTGTGGCGGCTCTGCATCCAGCTGAAGACCCAGGGAATAGCACGAAGGTCTTCAATACGATTGCTGTTTTTGCGACTCGCGGGACGGCTTCCAATGTTGAGGCGACTAATTTCAGCAATGGGTGTTGCCGTGCGAAAGTAGTGTAAAAAGTCGGGATTCTCATAGACGAGTTTTCGATAGTACTGGCGTGCAACAACAGCAAGTTCTTCCAAAACTTGCACCCACTCAGGCAACGGTTCTTTTTGAAGGGTAAACCCAACTCGCAACACGGCGTTGATAATCTGCTCTAGGTGGCGATGGGCCAAGTCTGGTAGTCCATAGCGATCTGAAATGACTTCACCCTGTTCGGTGATTTTGATTTGTGAACCGACACTCCCTGGTGGTTGTGAAAGAATAGCATTGTTCGCAGGTCCCCCTCCACGACCGATGGCACCCCCTCGTCCGTGGAATAAGCGAAGTTGAATGTTGTGTTTGCTTGCCAGGTTACGGAGTGAACGTTGGGCCTGATAGAGCGCCCAATTTGCCGCAAGAAAACCACCATCTTTATTGCTATCTGAATACCCAATCATGATTTCTTGTAAATCGCCACGCATACGCAGATGTTCACGATATACTGGAATATGTAAGCATTGTTCAACGATAGTTGCTGCAGCAGCAAGATCAGCACCTGTTTCAAAGAGCGGAACCACATTCAAGCGACTTATAGCTTTGTGTGGTTGATATAGCCCCACTTCTTTGGCAAAAATAAGTACCTCAAGCACATCACTGATACCTGTTGCCATGCTGATAATGTAGGTATGGATGGCATCAGGACTTAACTGCTCTAGAATAGCGGCAACCGTGCGAAACGTCTCAACTGTCTCGATTGTTTCATCACTGTAGGACAGATGAGTCGGAATGATTGGCCGTGGGTCCAATGCCTCACGTGTAAGGAGGTCGACCCGTTGTGGCTCGTCGAGGGAGCGGTAATCGTCGCAAATGCCTGCGATGGCCAGTACTTCGGCTATAGCCGTGGCGTGGCGCTCACTATGTTGCCGGATATCAAGTGTGGCCATGTGGAGGCCAAAAACCTCGATCTGGCGTATCCAGTCGCGCAAAGTTCCGTTGGCAACAGCTGCACCAGCATTGTCACAGAGACTTTGCTCCATCAGCCGTACATCGTGTAGCAAATCTACCGAGTTGTGATAAAAAGACCCTGGTGGGTAGTCAACGCTCCAGTTATGGATTAACCAGTCGGGGCTGTGTTGAGTCGTATGTTGAAGTGCTCGCAGAAGTTTTTCACGGATGTAGGTACACTTTTGGCGATAGGGCTCATGCGGGTTACGATGGGCCAGTAATCGTGCGGTATCAGGAAAAGTAGTGGCATCTTTTTCGAGTGATTGCTGCAATGCGGTACTAATATTGATATAGTGACTAGATTGGCTCAGACGATGACTTAGCGCTTCAACAGTTTGAATATGATGCTGAATGGCTGCTATGCGTAGTTGGCGCACTGTTTCTACCGTGACACTAGGTGTGACATTGGGGTTTCCATCACGGTCGCCTCCCATCCAGGACCCAAAGCGCAGCAGAGGCGGGATATGCCAGGTATGCTCTGGGTAGTAAGTGGTAAGGGCTTCTTCCAGTTCACGGTACAGCCGTGGTACGAGGTTCATGAAAGATGTCTCAAAATAGTACAGACCGTTCTTCACCTCGTCAAGCACGGTCGGCTTAACAATCCGCACATCATCGCTTTGCCACAAACCCACAATTTCGGCCATGATCAAATCCGTGAGTCGTTGCTGTTCTGTAGGGGGGATGGAGGGCAGGTGTTGTTGACTGGATGCTTTGGCAATAGAGTGCAGCTTTTCGAGGGTGGTACGACGTTTTGCTTCAGTGGGGTGAGCCGTGAACACCGGCTGTATCAGTGCTTCATCAAGCCATTGCTGGAGATCTTGTGCGCTGACATTGCTGTGACGGAGTTCGGCAATCGCAGCACCGATAGACTCGCTTTGTGGATGCTCTGGCGATTGAAGCATTCGCTCTCGGAGGACCCAGATGCGCTGGAGTTGCTCGGCAAGGTTCACAAGTGCAAAGTAGATACTAAAAGATTTTATCAGTACTAGTGCCTCGTCCGTCGTGAGTTTTGCAGTGATAGCTTGTATTTCTGTCAACAGCTCTGGCTGTCCTGTTGATCGAAATTCTTTGGCAAGTAATCGAATGCGTTCTTCGAGATCAAAGAGTTCATCGCCCGCTTGTTCCCGAATAACATCACCTAATAAATGCCCCAGGAAGTGAATAGTTGACGAAATACGACTGCGATTGTTCGATTCCTGATGGTGTGTTGTGTCCATGCCACGCTCCGTGAACCTTGTCTGTTCTTGTTGTTGCTGTGTGTAATGGTACCTAACAATATCGTTGCATGCAACAGCACCAAGCACCTTACTTGCTCTTCGATACCTGCTTATTGGGGGCACGCATGTCAATATCAGAGAGCTGAATAAGCAACGCATCAATCGAAATCTGTACTTCGAACAGTGAGAGTGCAAGTGATATCAATAGCAAAATAAGGCTTCCCCCAAAGAACCATGTGGCCATCATCCGCTCCCCGGCAAACAGCATAAACATACACAGGACGCATCCAAAAAAACTGGCTACCCCACAGATCTGCATGTATTTGATGATTCGAATGCGATAACGTAAATTCTTCAGTTGTCGTACAATGCGAGCCTCTGGTTGGGTTTGATAGGTCTGATAGAGATTGCGCATCAATGTTGCAAGGGCCAGAAATCGGTTGGTATATGCGAGTAAAAGCAGTGAAATGGCTGGAAACAGCAGGGCTGGTGTTGTTAGGTCAAGTTCCATGAAAATCCGTCCCTGTACAGAGTACTTCTACATTGCAGGCGGATGATACCACACGATACTACGCCTGAATGTCTATGTATGTTGCATACGTATTTTTGAAATCGTGTGGTACAGATACGAGGATACACACAGAAGTTAAAACAGGCTATGCGTACATTGCTGGCACATGATAGCGACATATCACATGCCAGCCAGGCTTCTATCGATAGTGCAGCATAGTCGCTACATGTCCCATGTTGCATCACCAAAGAAAGCACCATGATCTTTGTTTACAAAGGTCTCGATAGCGGCGCGTTTGTCTCCCAAACGAAAGTGAGGACCATGGCCAGGGTAGCACATGGTTTCATCAGACCACGTCAGGATGATGTTGCGTAAAGTCTCAAGTGTGGTCTCGAAGTTTTCGGGTGACCACGTCTTGCCTGGCCCTCCCTCAAAAATCGTATCTCCAACCACCACCCGATGATCATTCTGAATAACCAGGCAGAGCATATCATCGCAATGCCCAGATGTATGATAAGCCTGGATTTTGTGCTCACCAACCTGAAGCATATCACCGTCGCGCAACATCTGGTCCTCATTCAGTTGTTTCCCCTGAAAATGTGGATAATCACCAGCAATAAGTGGTACTTGTAGCTGTTTTCGCATCACATCCAACGCACCAACATGATCGCCATGGGTATGGGTGAGAACAATCGCAATCGGTTTCGTATCAGTCAGCATATCGTGTAAAGTCTCTGGATCAGCACCCGGATCGATCAGAATACTTTCTCGTGTGGTAGGACAGACCACTGCATAGGTATTCATCGGCCACGGCCCCACTGCACGAGTACGTAATTCCATTGTTGAACTCATTGCTGTCTCCTTGTAGGTACATATACAAAAAGAAACTGAGACGAAAACTATACCATATCTGGCCAGATAAACCATAGCTCCATTTACATCGTTCATCGACGAACTGTGTGTGATTGGTTTTCAACCATATAGTGAGAGCACAACATGTGTTAGTTGCGAATGGTGAATAAAGCCAGTATCATTCTAACTCATGACAGGCCAACTTATCGAACTTACACCGAATGGTTTTTACTGTGCTCCTGGTGAGTTCTACATTGATCCCTGGAAGCCCGTTGAACGTGCCGTCATTACACATGCGCATGCTGATCATGCGCGGTGGGGTTGTCGCAGCTACCTTACAGCGCAGGAAGGACACCATGTTCTCCGGTTGCGTGTTGGTGATGAGCCGATTATCGAAACCGTGTCATATGGGGAGCCACGCATGATGCATGGTGTGCGTGTGTCGCTGCATCCCGCAGGACACATTCTAGGTTCAGCACAGGTTCGTGTTGAGCATGGTGGTGAGGTTTGGGTTATCTCTGGTGATTACAAAGTCGAACCTGATGCTACATGCACACCGTTTGAGCCGGTGCGCTGTCACACATTTGTCACCGAGTCGACCTTTGGTCTACCCATCTATCGCTGGCAGCCACAGCAGGTTATTTTTGATGCTATCAATGCATGGTGGCGTACAAATCAGCAAGCAGGACGTGCCAGTGTGTTATATGGCTACACCTTGGGCAAAGCCCAGCGACTTCTGGCTGGCCTTGATGCAAGTATTGGACCTATTTTTACCCATGGCGCTGTTGAAAACATGACTCAGGCCTATCGCAAGGCAGGTATCACACTGCCCAAAACGACTTATGTTGGTGCGGTTCCGCCCAAAACCGGATGGAGCCAGGCGATGATTGTGGCACCCCCATCTGCCCACGCGACACCCTGGATGCGCAAGTTTGGCACTCTATCAACGGGTTTTGCTTCAGGATGGATGCGTATTCGTGGTGCACGTCGCCGTCGTGCAGTTGATCGTGGTTTTGTGCTTTCAGATCACATTGATTGGCCGGCCCTCCTGCACACTATCGGAGCAACCGGCGCCGAATGTGTATGGGTGACCCATGGCTATACGGCGGTTGTGGTACGCTGGCTGGAGGAACATGGTCTCGAAGCCCACTCCGTCCAGACCCGTTTTGAAGGTGAACGTGATGACAGTAGCGCGGATGATGCTCCTTCAGAAACAGGAGACGAGTCTTTTCCCTCTCCTCAGGCACATGATGAATAAACTGTGATAACCTTTCCTGATGCCTCAAAAAGAGATTTTTAGCTCATTTCTGATTAAACATTCATTTCCATCCAAAACCTTTTAAGCTTCTTGTTATCAATGAATTGTATAACGAGCGTTGTTATTAGTAGATGAGATGACGACGGTCGTGTGCTGGTTTGTAAGCCAATCTTTCTGTTTATGATTGATTGGTTTGGCTCAGACTATACAAATGCTTCTGTGGTCCAAGACGATCAGCATATTGGCCAGTGACATATTGACTGACTCACCATAGCACCTCTGGCGAATCTCCTGATGTGCAGGACGTCTCGGCAGACTAAAATGATGTAAGTGGTTTATCTCAGGAGCAGAAGAGGTTAAGGGTAATAGGCAAGCTCATATGGTGATTGTAGGATGGCTAACCTTCACTAACATCACTATGGACCACAATGATTGTGAAGTGATGGAGAAGAGTGATATGGTTTCCTTCCCGAGGATGGTGTATGCAAAACGTACTTTTTCGCTTGCTGGAGGATGTTTTGCTTCAAGATACGTGTGTGATGACTCACGCACCTGTTCTTGAGCTATCACTATCTTGAAAGGATAGAACTATGCTGCCTAGATGGCTTTATAGCATGGTAGGCATACTTGTGGTGGTAGTTGGATGGGTGATGGTGCCGGCTACATCGGTTACACAGGCACAAACGGAATGGGTGTTTACAGATCGACAATTTCGTGTCCCGCTTACTATAGACATTGGAAACTATACCCGTGAGGACAAGGTTGCTGAGTACGCAATCAATTTTACAGAACTGTTAAATGAGGTTGAGCAGAGTGGTGCCTTTGAACCAGATTCCCTCCGCGTAGTAGAAACACATATTGATGGATCACCAATCAACAACGAGGTTGTCTTCCAATTCGACCGAGATTCTGATTATGATGCAGAAAATCAAGCGAGTGGTACATTGCTCTTCCTTTTACAAGGGACAACCGTTGTAGACACAACCCGTTCTTTTGATGTGTATTTTGATGTGACAGGTAGTTCATATACACTACCTTCTTTTACTCCTCAAATTTCTGTATCTGACGTTTCTGACTATCGTGGTCAAGACAGTTTTCTCATTACAACCGCAGATGCGACCTACTATTACCATAAACGTGGTGCTGCTTTTGCAAGTATCATTGATCGTGATGGGAATGATTGGATTAGCTATTATCCAACAACAGGTTCAAAATCGGCAGGTGAATACCGTGGTATACCAAACCTTGGTGCAGTTTTTCATCCAGGGTACACCAAAAGTTATACTGCTGGCGCGGGAAATACACGACAAAGCAAACAGGGTTCTACCAGTACCATTATCGCTCAGGGGCCACTAAAACTAAGTATTCGTTCCGTCAGTTCAAATGGTGATTGGGAAGCTGTCTGGGAGGTCTACCCTACCCATGCCACTATGACTTTGCTACGGGTTGGTGGCCCATACTGGTTTTTGTATGAAGGAACACCAGGTGGTAACCTCAATACTACCGGTAGCAATCAGGATACAATGGTACGTGCAACTGGTGCCTTGACTGGTGTGCAGACCGATCTGAGTGAGACCTGGGACACCACATTACCTGCATCGTCCTGGGTCTACTTTGATGATGCCTGGGCAGATCAATCGCTCTATCTTGTACACCATAACACCGACTCACGACGCGACTCCTACTATCCACAACAAAATGCGGATCGTGTCATGCCGGCGAACTCGACTGATAACGGCGCCATGACGGTATTTGGCTTTGGGCGCAGATTGATGGACTCAAGTGTCCGTATGTCCAACACGCCAGCACAGCTCACGATTGGTTTGGCAGATCAGGCCAGTATTGAAACAACTGCCAGCACGATCAATGCAGCATATCGTGATGTGTCGGTAATGAGTGATTCGCCACAGATGTATGAATTGCCGAATCGTTCGCCGGTCGCTGAGGATGACACTGCTCAAACAATGCGTGATACCGTTGTCACTATTGATGCGCTGGGGAATGATACCGATCCAGATGGTGATACCTTAGATGTATCTGTCATTGCTGCGACACATGGCACGGCAGAGGTGAATGATGCACTTGTTGTATTTACACCAGCTACCGGATTTGTTGGTGTAGCACAAATCCAGTATGAAGTGCGTGATGGACGGGGTGGTACTGACTCTGCATTGATTATCATTTCGGTTTTTGATGATACCATACCAAACCTGCCTCCAGTCGCTAACAACGATACGGCTATCACCACACCAGATGTGGCAGTCACTATTGATGTACTGGCAAATGATGAGGACGCCGATGGTGATACCCTTGATGTTTTGGAACTGACCGAGCCGTCTACTGGTAGTGTAGTCAAAAACGATGATAACACTCTCACATATACCCCACTGCCAGATTTTACAGGGGGAGTGTCATTTACATATACCATTGTAGACGAGGTTGGTGAAAGCGATAGTGCAGAGGTAGTAGTTACTGTAGATGCTCTTCAGCAGACACCGCACGTAGTTTATCTTCCAATACTGATCAAGTAAAACGGTTTCTCCTTCGTTTAGTTGGGAGTAGCACTATGTAGTGCTGCTCTCTTTTTTCTTACCCTCACCTTCGTTGTTTTCGTCTGACAGAGAAGAGATGCAACTTCTTGACACATACCATCGTGGATGGTAGTATACCTTTACATTTTATCCGCACAACTATCTGTTAACCTTAGCGTGCTTCCACACCAGATCTCCATTGCACAGCACCTGAGTTTGCTTTTGCGGGTTGTATCTGTCTAGGAAAGACGTTTGTGATATACCCATTGCTTAGGTGTTGTGGTTGTGAGTATATAATGCTAGGGTAATCCTTTTTATCCCGATATTTTTTCAAGTACACAACGTTTTGTGATACTCAATTGTCACAAATACTTCTTGTAGTGGTTAGATTATTGTATATATCTTGTTGTCTTTTCTGTTCGCATGCAGAGTATTATGCGTCAATGATACTCTTCTGCTCTATGTTTTTTAGGAGGTTTACATGCCCAAAGCGCAAAATGGAGACACGGTCGTTGTTCATTACACTGGGAAACATGCCGATTCTACCGTATTCGATAGTTCACAAGATCGAGACCCACTGACATTTACACTTGGGAAAGGTGAACTGATTTCAGGGTTCGAGCAAGCAGTTTTGGGTATGGAACCAGGCGAGTCACGGACCACCACCATACCCGCTGAACAGGCTTATGGTCAACACGAACCTAACCTCATTACGGAGGTATCTCGCGATCAGCTACCCTCCGACCTTGAGATAGCGGTCGGTCAATCGCTGCAACTCCAGCATCCTGATGGCATGACCATTCCTGTATCAGTTACTGAGATAAGCGAAACCTCTGTCACACTTGATGCAAACCATCCTCTGGCCGGTCAGGATCTCACTTTTGAGATTCAACTTGTTGCAATCCAGTAAATGGTGAGGAGAGCGGTTTCTTTTGGAAATAAACGATAGTACGACATACAGGAGGACCGCTATGGAAGTACGATGGGCGCAGTTGAACCAACGCCAACGCCAGTGTCTACAGGCAATTTACACGCTGGATCAGGAACAAGAGCAGTACGCACAGGAAGCACATGTTCGTGGGGAGCAGTTACGGCCAGGAACTGCACGATGTTGGTTGCCATATGGCGTCACTGCTGGTCATAGTACGGTGTTATGGCAACGACTGCATATGATTGACGCAGTAGATGTTATTTTCGAGCTATTGGAGTATCAAGGTCTGATTCAGTGTATGTACGAAACAAATATGAAAGGGCGAATGGTGCATGTCCGTATTACTCCAACCGGACGAACGTTGATGCATGCCGTCCAAGATATGGTTGTCCAAGATTATATTGAGAACCATCAGGCACAATTTGTCTAGGGTCTATAGATGAGAACAGTATGCTGGTATGCACAAGACTACGTTTTGCCAGAACGTTGTGATCATAAAGCTCTGTGGATTGTCTACAGAGTTTTATGATTCCATGGGGTTTGACTCTAACTGGAGAAAAGGTTCTGGTACCCATCCTTCTTGCGGTGGATCGATATGTACGGTTTCAACTAGATAAAAATTGAGAGTTGGATTTGACTGGGCAAGTTTGATACGTACCTCTGCACCGTGTGGCGCGGCACCCATAACACGATTACGCGAATGGCTATCATAGAGCAGGACAAGAGACTGTACAAGCTCATTGTCGTATTCACCTGAAAGCCAGACCGGATCATCCAGGCCCCATGGAGTTGGTATGCCACACTCGTTTGGGTCTAGATTGTCAGGGAAGGGCAGTGCTGGGACAGTCATCGCCTGTAATTCGGCTGCTGACAATGGTGCTGTTATCGCTGCTTTGGCTGCTGGTTGTGTCGTTCCACAGGCAGTCAGCAACCATAAGATAACGCACATGAGGCCCCAACGTTGTATGTGAATATCATTCCATTTCTCCTTGTGTGGTAAATGCTAGAGTCTATACTGATTCTTATTTCTGGTCATACCCAATTCCCATACCAGTATCATCTAGTGTCCTGCGTAATGTAATCAGACCACGGCGTATCCGTGCTTTGACAATTCCAAGTGGTTCTCCTAATTGTTGAGCAATCTCTTGCTGAGTAAACCCGGCAAAATAGGCGAGTTCAATAGCACGTTGTTGCTTGGGTGGTAGGGTGTTGAGTGCAGATTGAAGTGTAAGGCGGAGTACCAACGTACGCGAAAATTCAATGCCTGTGTCATGTAAGATTGTCTGAAACTCCTCAACTAATGTCTTTTCTTGCTTATGTGCCTGATAGCGTTTGGTCCGCACAGTATCAATCGCACGGTTGCGAGCCACTGTACTGAGCCAACCTATTGGATTACGCCCAGTCTGAAAGCTGTGTGCAGATTGCCATACAATCTGGAATACGTCCTGTGTGATTTCCTCGGCAGAACGTGTATCGTGTAACACACGCAAAACGATGGTGTAGATCAACAGATAGTAACGGCAGTACAGCAACCCAAGCGCATGTTCGTCCTGTAAGCGTATACGTGCGATAAGTGTATCATCAGATATCGTATACTGATCTGTTGGGCAAAAGGTTGTATTGTGTGACAGCATAATGATGTAACTCCCAGAAAGTCGATGCGCTCAGACTGTTCTGCAAGCATACACCGTATCGTATATGAGAACCGTAAGCTATGATACACTTTGCTCAGGTTCATTCAACCCATTACCAGACTCATCAATAGCACCAGGTGTTTCCATGCGCTCACGCATTTGATACGCAGCCAAACCGATAACATGGGCGCCAACAGGTGTCGTAAGCAGCAAGAAGACAGCGATCAGGAAAGCCCGATACGCAATAGCCGGACCACCATTGATCGATGCCGCCAGCAAGAGTGGCAGAATCCCCAGGAATGCACCCTTCCCCGCAGCGTGAATACGGGTATATACATCGGGAAGCTTAAACATACCATAAACAGCAACACTCATAATAAGCATGCTCAACAGTACAAGCCCATCGGATATCCAGGATATAAGGGTATTATCAAACATTAAAAAATCCTTCCCTGACCATAGTATCGCGCAACAGCTAATGTTCCAATAAATGCCATAAGAGCCAGCATTAGGGCCGCATCAAGGTAGTATGGCTCTCGTGTAAAGTGAGACAACAGTGATAAAAGCGCAATGAGCACCAATGTCACAGTATCGATGGCGAGCAAACGTATCATCAGTGTATGTGCGCGAATAATAAGCAAAATACTGCCACCCAGCAGGATTACTGTCCAGAAGATTGCAGTGTAAAATACAATTGGATGCATATCAGATGACCTTCCCTTTTTGGGTACATGAATGTCGTTCTAACGATAGACACAATACTGCCTGTTGAACATTCGATCTCACCTCAATCATTTACGGAAACACATGGCGTTGGTAGCGATAGTAAAAGTGTTGATGTGACTCACGAACTTCATCTGGATCGCTTGCATCGATCGAATGGAGCAAGAAGACCCCTTTCTCCCAATCTACATCAATAAGGAAGGTTCCAGGCGAGAGGGTGGTACACAGCGCTGATACCGCAACACCCGTTGGTGTACGGTCGGCAATAGGGATAGAGACAATTCCAGGCTGCGTAAGTGGTTTGATGCCCAATACGACGGTAATCATCAGCCATGTCCCTCTAAATATATCGATAATGAGTGCAACTAAGAATGGTCCAAACGCAACAATACGCCGTAGCAAACCGGGTGGAGGAGGGTTTTGATCACCAAAGAGGAAACGATGAAAGCCCAGCACCAGAGCTATTGCAACCAACACCCCTATAATGATATCGATAGGATCAAAGCTTCCCAATGCTAGATTATAGGTGATGGCAAGCAAAAGAATTGAGAAAAGGATGCGACTCATTGACCACCTCCGATACGCGTGTCGGGACTACTTTCTCCGGTAGACACACCAACACTATCTCCGGTTAGTACACTTGCGGCCTGCTCACTGACTGCCAACATCGGCTCTGGCCATATCCCCACCACCAGAATGAGTGCTGCAAGAAACAGGACATGCATCCGTGCCAGGAAGGGACTCGCCTGCTCTGCACGATTGCGTTCCCAGAAGTCACGCTGATAGATCTGGAACATATAGACAAAGGATAACCCACCTCCGAGGAAAAGCAGTGCGATAAGTAGAATATTCTCAGTTGCGATACTAGCGTGGAAGATGGCAGCCTTGCCAAAGAACCCTGCCGATGGTGGGACTCCGGCAACGCTAAATGCCCCAATGACAAAGGCGACGCCAACCAGCCATCCGCGCAGTCCAGTCGAGAGGAAGAGCACAGTCTTGTTCATCGAATTTACGATGGTAAAGAGGATCGCTGCTGCAAATCCAATTGGCCCACCGATACCCAGTGCGACGATAATATAGCCAGCCTGACTGATCGAGGAGTATGCCAGCGCCTCACTCGCACGACGGGCGGAAACGGCTTGATGGGCACCATAGATAATACTAATGGTTCCTAAAATAATTAAGACATATGCCCCCACCTCACGTTCATGGGGTAGGATTTCGGCACCAAAGCGTAGAAGACCATAACTACCAATATTCGCAACGGCGCCACCAAAGATAGCGGCTACTGCTGGCCAGGTATCTCGATACACTGGTGGCAACCAGAAATGAAAGGGGAACAACCCGATTTTGATGCTAAATGCAACAAAAATAAGTGTTCCTATCAAAATAGTTGAGTCTATGAAAATAAGTGGAGTTGGATCGGATCGGCCAGTCCGTGCGGCAATGCTCTGCATATCCAATGTGCCAGTGACATGATAGAGGGATGCAATACCAATCACAAAGAGCACTGAGCCAATCAGGTTTATAATCGTGAAGGTAAGCGCAGCCCGTGTCTCGCGGGGGCGCATGCCATATCCAGCGAGCGCAAATGATGCAGTCATTGCGATCTCAAAAAAGACATAAAAATTAAAGACATCACCAGTGAGAAACAGACCGGTAAGACCAGTAGCGATGAATAGCACAAGGGCAGGGAACCGTCGTTCGTGAACGCCTATGATGACTTCAAAAATAAGTGCAGCAAGCAGCACACAGGTTGAGATGACGGCAAATGTAACGCCCAATGCATCTGCACGCAACGTGATACCAACACCTGGCTCCCAACCACCAGCCACCATCTGCTGTGGTCCGTCTCGCAGTACAGTGATAGCCAACCAGATATTTGCTACAACATTGCCAGTCATTCCGGCAATGGCGAAGCAACCAACCCACCGATTGCGGCCATTGAGTACGATAAGCAGCACTGCCGTCAACCAAGCGATACCAAGGGGAAGGAGTAACATTACACTAACTCCACTTCGCGCTTAGTTTCTGGAACAATCTCGCGGTCTGTTTCGGCTTCATCAATTACTTCTTGTTGAAACAGCTCGATCTGGTCTAGTGTGTCGTGAATGGTGTAGACACGATATACCAGACTGAGCAGAAAGGCTGTGATACCAAAACTGATCACAACAGCAGTGAGCGCCATCGCCTGCACCAGAGGATCACTGATCTCCACACCTTCAGGAAGTGGGTAGATAGGAGCACGTCCTTGTCTTAACCCAGCGGCAATGATAAAAAAAGTAGCCGCATTGGAAACCAAAATGACCCCCCCAACTACACGAAGCAGATCACGTTTGAGCATTAGAAAAGTTCCAACACCAAAGAGTAGTGCAACAACCAGTGCAAATAAGAGAATCACTGGGCCCTCCGTTCAACTATCTGTGCAATCATGCTTGTCGCTTGTACAATAAATCCAAACACGATCAAGAAAACCCCTACATCAAAGAGCACTGCCGAATGTACCTCTAAACTCCCAAGATGAATGAGTTCGCCTCCTGGAGGAGGAGCGTGAGTGAAGACATCTTGTCCAATCATAGCAGGAACGAAGGCAACTCCCAACGACAGAAGAAGCCCAAAAACCATGCCAAATGGTGCGAGGTGTACGGGAATAGTTTGTTTGACATTCTTGTAACCAAAAGCCATATACTGCAACACCACCGCAATAGCAGCAATCACACCGGCACTAAACCCGTCACCAGTGTCCACATATCCTTTGACAAGCATGGCTGCAGCAATAGCAAGTGAGGCTGGAAAGATTAATCGTGCGATTACTTGAGTCATAACAGTCATTGCCAGCGTCTCCCGTAGTGTAATAATGTGGTGATACCTAGCAGCGCTATGGTAACAACAGTGATTTCGCCCATCGTATCCAGTCCGCGGAAGTCGGCCAAAATTGCGGTGACAACATCTTTCGCATGGGCGGAAGGTGTGAGCGCGGTCTGTTCAACCGAAACACTTGTGTAGAAGCTAGGCTCAGAGAAAACTCCCCAGGTAACAACCAGTGCGAATGTTCCAGCAATAAATCCGACTAGCAGATCGCGTTGATGAATACCTGGTGGTGTGGGTGTATTCGCCTGTTTCTGAAGTGTATCGCGTGAGAAAAGCATCAGAATAGCAATAAACATAACCGTCATCACGCTTTCGATAAGCACTGCCACTAGTGCAACATCGGGTGCACCGATGAAGGCATACACCACGGCAAGCGTGTACCCAACTGCTGACAATGTGAAGATAAAGGTAAGATGATTTTTCTGACGAGTAGTAATGATGGTAGCGATGATAGCAAGGCTCAGTGCGGCAATAAGGGGGATGTTCGCTGGCTCAATCCCCCCCATTCTGTACGAGACACCAGGAGAAACCGCCAGCAAGACAAGACCAACAAGCAGCGCGGTTGGGATCAAAATAGTCGAAATGCGGCTGCGAAGGTCGTTTACCTCGAGCTTGAGCAGGGAGTATGAAAAGGTGTTGAGATTTTTCAGTCCAACACTGTACCAATAGGACGGACCAATTTGTTCGCCAAGACGAGCAACGATATTGGCCATACCAATCCAGACAGGGCGCGATACGATAACGCCGATGCCTAGCGCAAGTGTAGCCAGAGCCATAAGGTTGGCTGGTCGTGCATCAAGGTGGTAGGCCAGATGTAATTCGATAGCTTCACCATAGGAGACGGCAGCCGCAGCAGACGCGAGATGGGCAACTGGCTCGACGAAGATACCAAAGACAACAACCAGCAAACCAAGTACGGCAACAGGCGTTACCAGCACTGGTGAGAGTGTATGTGCAGATGCTTTGATCTGTCCAAGGAAAATGCCACTCCAGAAACGCCAAGTGTAGGCGAGAGTAAGCGATGCACCAACGATTGCAAACAGACCAATCGGCCAACCATGTTCAAGGGCTGCATCGAAGAAAAGTTCATCTTTGAAGAAACCAACTGTTAATGGAACTGCAGCCAACCCAGCTGCCGCTGCTCCACTGCCAATTGCGAGCAATGGCAATGATGTGCGTAAACCACCGAGATGTGAGAGGCGGTTTTCTCCGGTTGCTTCTGTTACTGCACCTGCCGTGAGAAAGAGTGCACATTTGGCTAGCGCATGTGCAATAACATAAAAAGATGCTCCAACTGCACCATGTTCACCACCAAGCCCAAACATTACCACGACGTAGCCATATTGTGCAATCGTTGAGTAGGCCAAGAGTTGTTTAAGGACATTGCGTGTTAGAGCGATGATGCCACCAACTGTCATTGACAACATCCCAATCGCAAGTAGCGCGTTAAGTAGGAGTTCACTTTGTTGGATAAGTGGGTAAAAGCGACCAATCAAGAAGACTCCAGCAGCAACCATTGCGGCTGAGTGGAGGTAGGACGAAACCGGTGTTGGTGCTGCCATCGCGCGAGGGAGCCAGAAATGGAGTGGTACTTGCGCACTTTTGGCCAGACCCGCAATTGCAATAAATGCACATGCTGCGGTGAGCAAAGGTCCTGGGCTGGCTTCGGCGATAAGTGCTGGAAGTGAGAATGTGCCATATGCGATATAGAGCATAAAGGCAGCAATTAAAAAAAATACCGCACTGACACCAGTTACAAGGAGCGCCATAAGTGCAGACTCGCGTGAGTCTTCCTTATGATTATCATAACCAATAAGGAAGTAGGAAGCGATGGCGGTCAAATCCCAAAAGAGAAAGATTAAGATAAGGTCTTGTGCCATTACCAGACCAACCATTGCACCCATGAAGAGGAGAATAAAAGCGTAAAAGCGTGGAGCATCAGTCGCTGGTCGTCCCTGATGATGCAGATGGTCTGGCAGATAACGTGAGGAATAGACTAAAACTGCGGCACCAATACCAGTAGCGAGCAGGGCATACAGTGCTGCCAGCCCATCAAGAGTGAAGGTTAATCGTAGATTCCATGTGGGTGCCCAGGGGATGTCGATGGTCCCTCCTCCTATCGACCACCCCCACAATGTTGCTCCACAGGCTAGGGCGGCCATTACAGCACCAACGTATGCACCCCAATTCGGACGGAAACTCCCGGCTAGTAGTGCCACTGGCGCGGCACAAAGTGCCAGGACGACGGGCAAAAGAACGGTCATACACTACTCATTTCTTGCTCGATAGGCGTGCTTAGGACATAAACTTATTGACCTTTGTATGTTTGCAACCATCATTATAATGCCTTCCGGCAAGACGTGTGTAGATGGATAAAATGGATATGAGATTGTGTAATGCATCTATGTTCAGACTAGTTGCTGGATATTAACTATGATTTCATAATGCAACTAAATGATGATTGTAATGATCTATGTCATCAATTGCGAGTGGCACATGGGTAGTTTTACATATACTAGGCTTTCGATGAACATTTTGTGATGTTTTGAATGGTTGGTGATAAACCATTGGCTAGCTGCATTGATGTAGATAAATCAAAGCTATAGGGTGTGGATGCGTAGTGGAAGTTGGAGATGCACTGTTCGTGGCAAATAGTGGATTAAGGGGGCCATATATGAGCGTATCACTTGCACAACCTACTGAGTCCAAGCATAACAATATTCATTTTGCTAAACCGTCTGACTCACCCGCACCTGTATTGGAGCAATCGGCAGTTGCTCAAATAGATGTTCAGGCATTGGCTCAGCGTTGCATGATTGAGAACGAACGGTTTTATCGCGATCAATCCTGTGATGCTCGTTTTGCTTATGAGCTGTTTCGTCGTGCTTTAGTGGAAGAAGATAACCGTGCATGGTCTGAATTGATTAGGATATATCGTCCCACTGTTGAACGTTGGGTAACACGTAAAAGTACATTGACATCATACCATGAAGGGCATGATGACCTGGTGATGACTACCTTCATTCGGTTTTGGCAATCAATTACCCCAACTCGTTTTGCTCTATTTCCCTCGACTGCTGCACTTTTACAGTATTTACGTTGTTGTGCCAACTGTGTTGTGATTGATAACCATCGTGTTCACGGACGTATAAAGACTGTCCCCTCTGACACTCTTGTTGAGCGTCATCTTCCACATGTTTCACCTGATGAGGAAGCTATGAATCGTATTAATCGCGCTGAGTTTTGGCGTAGCGTGAATGAGCAATTGCGTGATGAATCAGAGCGTATTGTGGTTCATCACTCGTATGTGTATGGAATGAAACCCAAAGATATTCATCAATCTCGACCAGACCTTTTTGATAATGTTCAAGATGTATATGTAGTAAAACGGAATGTCCTTGATCGATTGAGCCGTAATCGTGATCTGTTACGCTTGCTTGTGTAGCTATAAAGTATTTGTGTTATGAATATACTGAATAAAAAAAGAAGTGAACAGAAACCGTCTGTAGTATTGGTATTTGCTCCTTCCAGCCCAGATGCATTGTTATGGCAACATATTAAACGGAAGTTTGATATATCCAGTGATACGATTGTTCTCGGCGCTTTATGTGAAAGCGGCGAGAATGAGCTAGCCGGATATCAACTTTCGCCTGAGGCTGGCATGGTTCTGCGGCGTATGTTCGATATTCAGAATGGGATGGTTGTGGCTGCGGTGATTGATGGGGAACATGAGGTGACTATTGCTTCCACTCAGGGAATGTTCCAATAGTCTGGAGCAGAGTGGCGAATATCTGTGGAACAATAGTTGTCTGGATGAAGAGAGGAGAATCTATTTTGTCCGACAATGGCCTCAGAATACTACCTAGTAAAATATGTTATCAGCTAAGATGATAACCATTTGCAGTATCTGATGGAAGTGCTTGTTTCATTTTGTGAACAAATGTGGAGTTCGCCGTTTTGATCTGTGTTGTGATAGTCACTTTTGATGGGCCACGTATAGTGGTTAGGCAGGTTTACACCAGCATTTTCACACAGCATTTCAATCCCACAGCGACCATTCTTGAAAACGGTACGTAGTTTTATGGTGCCGGCCTTGGTCTGTAAAAAGAAACCATGTGTGAGATTATTGATCGCTGTTGCAATACGAGCCTGATCGATAACGCCAAATCCAATACCTTTTGCCATCTCGCGTGCAATAGTACGTGCAACAACCACATCTAAGCTGTTACGAATGACTGTAATCTTATATGTCCCCATGATGATTCCCTCAACCACGTGATACAAGTAGGTACCACACCCAATATTTGTGATGACACTATCAAGATCCAACCAAAGCCTTTTATCTCAGGACTGTATTTATTTTGCATGAGAAATTCTAATTCATTTTTTACCACAAAAGACTTACATAGTCTAGTATTCTATGTTCATCGTTTGCTCAATAAGTTTTCCGCTTCCAAAAAGCCTAAAAAGAGTTTTATCTCATGTTTTTGTGCTATTTTGTATACAGTGTGTTGGCATTATAAATGAGAAAGAGCTACCTTTTCTCATGTTAGTGTGTTATTCACAGATGTAGCTACTGCATGCTGAGGGATATGACATATACAACAACCTCAGTTTGTATTCCTTCATAGTGACGGTATATATGTCTATGTGAAACCCCCATAATTTGTTTCCATGTATGTTATTGATCTGGCATTTTATGGATTGAGGCTGTAATTGGTTCCGCGTCCAGACACTGGTCTGGGTTGGCAACTGATTTGTGGGTGACAAACTCGGTCCACAGATCAATCGCGCATGTGCTGGTGGCGACAACCGCGTGTCCATGATGTTTGAAACGGGCAAACTCAGCATGTTCAAACTGATTGGCCGCAAGTTGTGCATGCTCGTTTGTTGTGTTCATATCATAATCGCCATTGAAAACAAGCACGGGTAGGTCAGATCGCCAGCTACCCAGCTCGTGTCGCAGTTCAGTTGGTCGTTCTTCAGGTGGTGCGGGCCAGTAGATACACTCATTGTAGTAATTAAGCCACGCTGGGCGACTGGCCCATTCTTCTGCAGTGAACGGCGCAAACCGCTCTGGTGTCATTGCTTGTGTTGCCTCAGTAAGCTCTTGACGTCGTGTTTCCAGGTCAGAATTCGGTGACCATGGCGCGTTGGACTCAGGGCAGTCGATAGCCCACAACAGGGCCCGGTTTTCTTCAAAAGAACCCAGCGCCGTTTCTTCTGTAATGGCCCCACCATCTTCGTACACGAATGCAGTAGCAACTGCCTCCAGTTCTGACCAGTCACCCTCATCACGTGTAGTGAGTACTGCCCCAATTATCGGCAAGTGAAAGGCAGGTGGTGTGCTATCGTCTGGGAACGTACGCATGGGAACATGAGAGGCGAGAGCTGCGAGCATTGGTGGGTCGAGTACTACAGTATTAGGGTATGTTGCTGAGTCCTGACCCGCTGGAGGTGTCACTGGGCGAGGGTTGGCTCGTAGCTCCTCAGTTACCCAAGCTAGAGCAGCGAGGGCATCCTCTCCATCACAGTCACCACTACGCTCACAAAACAATGTAAACTGTCGGCGCATGGCGTCATGGTAGTAAGGTTGGAAGTTCTCAAAAGTAGTGATCGGATAGGCACCATCAAGGATGAGTGTGCGTACAGTATCAGGGAACAAGCTTGCGTAGACTGGCCCTAGATTGGTGCCATAGGAAAACCCAATGAGGTCCAATTGTTGGATACCAAGAGCACGCCGCCCAAGGTCAAAGTCTCGTGCTGTGTTGGCTGTCGAGTAGTGGATGCGCTCAACACCAATCTGCTCTGCACAGGTACGAATGACCTCCGAAGGGTCACCCATATGACTAGCTTCATCGTTAAGTACGTCACACTCCAAATGGGTGGACCAGCCGATACCGCGTGGATCAATGGCGAGCAAAGCTCGATTATGCAGTGCCAGTCGCATACCCCACATCGGTACTTCCCTGACCTGATCGCTAATTGGAGCACCTGGGCCACCACCAATAATCTGGACTGCAAGTTCGCGATCTGTGCCAAATCCAATGGCCGGGTAATACACAAAGCCTACTTCAACTGTCTCACCACCTGGGTGGGCATAATCCAGTGGTGCCGTAACGATCCCACAGCGACCACCACGAATCCATTCTTCGCAGGGTCGCTCTGCCAGTGTTATCGCTGGATCTGCAGAGGTCAGTGTTGGTCCAGTCATTCCAAAGCGCCAGTAGACTGCAAGCCCACCTATCAGGATAATACCTACAACTATGCCTAAAATCGTTAGTG